>JAKPKS010000084.1 GCA_029553585.1 Candidatus Atribacteria bacterium
CCAGGTTATTGGAAATGAAAAATTAATTCTGGTAACCGATGCTATGAGAGCAGCTGGTTTTAAAGCTGGAACCTATGATTTAGGGGGGCAGGAAGTCACGGTTGCCCAAGGGGAAGCCAGATTAGCGGATGGCACCTTGGCTGGTAGTGTTTTAACTATGGAAAAGGCAGTTAAAAACATGGTAACTAAAGCAGGTGTTTCCTTGCTAAATGCCTTGCAGATGGCCAGTTATAATCCAGCCAAATGTCTGGGTCTACATGGCAAAAAAGGTAGTTTGGAGCAAGGTAAAGATGCAGATATTGTAATATTAAACAGGGATTTAGAAACAGATTTAACTATGGTTTCAGGAGAGGTTGTCTTTCAGAAATAAGGGATAATGTACATTATTAAACTTTTTACTTACTTCTTAACAAAATTAACGGCATTGGTGCATCCACCTGACCCTTATGGCTTTAAATATTTTACCAATGATAGGAATATAATTGATATCTTTATGCTACAAATGTCTTATTTGATAATAATTCCTGCCATCCCGATTATTTTCTGGTATACTTATAGTTACTTAAGCAGTTATTAAATCATTTATAGATAGATGCAGGCAAACGATGCTACCATTGTGGGATGAAATTCCAACCAAAAAAATACCGCTGATAACAATAATTCTTATAATGTTGAATTCTTTGATATATTTTTACCAGGTTTTTATGGTTCATGATCCCAACACATTTGTTTATGCCTATGGCTTAATACCTTATGAGATTACCAAAGGTGTACATCTGGTGTCTGCCGTGCCTTCTCCCATTCAATTAACAATTCTTACTTCTATGTTCATGCATGGCAGCTTTATCCATCTCTTTGGTAATATGCTCTATCTCTGGATTTTTGGCAATAATGTGGAAGATTATCTGGGGAAGATACGTTTTGTACTTTTTTATCTTTTATCCGGCATATTTGCAGCCTTAGGGCAGGTTTTGATTGCTCCCAATTCCACGGTACCTATGATTGGAGCAAGCGGTGCCATTGCCGGTGTTTTAGGTGCCTATCTTCTTCTTTTTCCCAGAGCCAGAATTACTACTTTAATTTTTTTTGGGATTTTTATTCGATTGGTAAAATTGCCGGCGATATTGGTATTGGGTCTCTGGATTGTATTCCAATTCTTTTCCGGTTTATCAGAATTATCTTTGTCAAAGGGGGCAGAAGGTGTTGCCTGGTTTGCCCATATCGGGGGCTTTCTGGCAGGAATTCTACTGATAAAATTGTTACCTCCACGTAAAAACTATAACTTTCAGGAGAGGCAATACAGATAAATAATAGAAAATCAAAAATAGGAAAAATTATCTATTTGAGTATTTTTTGCCTATTTATGATAATTAAGATATAATTTTGATGTATTTTTTCACTTTTCCAATATAATAAACTGATGTTCTAATACTTTATAAAGGTTAACCGGTATATAATTAGTGCAATTTATAAATAAAAAAATATTTTAATACAATATAAATAGACAGGGAACAATGAAAACAGGTTTTTTTATTACGCTGGAAGGGTTTGAGGGTTCCGGTAAAACTACTTTAGCCCGGAAGTTGCATCACCTTTTTCTAAAAAACGGATTAAATGCTATGCTTACCAAAGAGCCAGGTGGAACTCAAGCAGGTGATAAAATTCGAAAAATACTACTGGAAAGAGGAAATGAAGGGCTGGGCTACAAAGCCGAATTATTGTTGTTTACTGCATCCAGAGCGGAAAATGTCAGAATCAATATTAAGCCTGCATTGGAAAAGGGTATAATAGTGATATGTGATAGATATTTCGATTCTACAACTGCTTACCAGGGTTTTGGCCGAGGTATTGATATGGGTATAATTGATTATCTTAATGGTCTTGCGGTAGAGGGTGTTATTCCTGATCTAACCCTGTTTTTAGATGTAGATCCGGACATTGGTTTAAAACGCGCTACAATATTAAGTAATAACACTGAATTACGTTTTGAAGATGAATTTATGCAGAAAAAAGAAGTTGATGGCAAATTATTCTTAGAGAGAGTAAGGGATGGCTATCATCAAATTGCCCGGCAAAACCCCGAAAGAATAAAGGTAATTGATGCCAATCGCGATATTCCTCTGATATTAAAAGATATTGTATCTATAATTAATACTCAACTTTCCCAAAAATTTAAGAAAGAAATTACTCTGGAACTTTAAAAATAAACAGCCCAGGTAGTTTTTCAATATTTTTACTATGATTAACTTTGATAATACAGTAGAACTAAAAAAGTCTGTTCAAATACTAAAAAATTTAATAAAGTCTGATAAAATAGGGCATGCCTATCTTTTTACCGGCAGGGAGGGTTCGGGTAAAAAGAGTGCAGCCATTGCCTTTTCCAAGGCTATTAATTGCTCTAATTTGTCTGAAAACTATAATCCATGCAACCATTGTTCTTCCTGTTTAAAAATTGAGAAAGAAATTCATCCCGATTTTCAGATCATTTTTCCTATCAATTCAATAATTTCGATAGACCAGATAAGAGAAATAAAAAAGGTCATCTATTGGCCGCCGCTGGAAAGCAGAAAAAAGATTTTTATCATTGATGATGCTCATAAAATGACTATACCTGCATCCAACTCACTGTTAAAGATATTGGAAGAACCACCCGCATTTGCAGTACTAATTCTGATTACTTCAAAACCCGAGATTCTTTTACCTACCGTTATTTCCCGATGTTATCAAATCTCATTTAAACAGGCAAAGAAAGCAAATGAATTAGCTGCTGAACAACCAGTAAATATTGAACAAAACAAATATATAGATTGGCTTCTTAAAGCAAAATCAGCAAAGATGATTCATTATTTTTTTTCTGTTCAGGAAAAAGAATTGAATGTTATTACAGATTCATTGTTAGATTTTACTGAAGTTATGATTCTTTGGTTTCGTGATATACTGGTATTTAAATTAGGGTTGCCACAGGAACTGCTCTCTTTCTCTGGGCAAATAGATAATATTGTTGAATTTGCCCAAAATTATTCTCCAGATAAGATAATGCAGGTTTTAGATTATTTAACACAGATACCGGAAAGAATGGAACAACACATTAATCCTAAAATATTGTTAGAAAATTTTATTATGCAAATAGGTGATTAACAATGCCAAAAGTTATTGGAATGCAGTTTCGGAATTCACATTTTATATATTATTTTAAATTTGGTAAGCATGTGGTGGAGGCGGGCGATCTCTGTGTGGTAAAAACATCAATGGGGTTAGATATAGGAAAAGTCGTAACCCCTGTTTTGTTTCTTTCACCGGAAGAACTGGAAGAGCCGCTTAAAAAGATAGTACGTAAGGCAACCCAGGAAGATATGGAGAAATGGACAGAAATCCAGAATAATGAACAGGAAGCTCATCAAATCTGTCAGGAAAACATAAAAAAATACCAATTAGATATGCATCTCATCTATTGCAAGTATCTATTTGATAAAAGTCGGCTCATATTCTATTTTTATGCAGATAATCGTATAGATTTCCGTGAATTGGTGAAAGACCTGGCTCTACAGTTAAAGACTAAAATAGAATTAAAACAGGTAGGCGTTAGAGATAAGGCAAAAATGGTTGGCGGGTTAGGGATTTGCGGAAGGCCGCTATGCTGCACCAGCTTCCTTAATGAGTTCAAACCAGTTCCCATTAATGTGGCTAAAATGCAGAGTGTTGCCTTAAATCTATCTAAAATCTCAGGTACCTGTGGCAGACTGAAGTGTTGTCTTAATTTTGAAGCCCAGTTTTATATAGAAGAATTAAAAAAATATCCCAAATTAGGCAGTCAGATAAAAACCAGTGATGGTAAAGATGGTAAAGTAGTGGAAGTAAATGTGTTAAGCAGGTATATGATTATAGAAACGGTTGAAAAAGAGGATAATGTACATATCAGAAATAGGATTAAAGTGACTATAGATGAGTGGCAAAAAAATTATGACCATATAAAAAGGGAAAACAATAATGTTGAATACAAATCTGCAACCGGGGGAAATAATTGAATCACTGGGTCAGTTTCGGCTGAAAGTTATTCAAAATAAGAATAGCTATTGTTTTTCCGTTGATTCTCTTCTATTAGCAGAATTTATAAAGATTAAGAACAGAGAGAAAATTATTGATTTAGGTACCGGCTGTGGTATTATTCCTCTCCTACTCTATAGTCCCCAAAAAAACAATGTAATTTTTGGGGTAGAAATTCAGGAAAAATTGGCTTCCCTGGCTGAAAGAAATATATTAATAAATAATCTGGAAAAAAGAATTTTTATTCAACAGGGAGATATAAACCATCTAAAGAAAAAATTTCCTGCCGAATACTTTGATGTTATTACTGTCAATCCGCCTTATATACCATCAGGACGAGGAAAAAACAGTTCTGATAATGAACAGTTGGTAGCCCGTCATGAATTAAATATAGATTTTGATACCATGATGCAAATAAGTAGATACCTTTTAAAAAAAGGCGGCAGGTTATATCTGATACACAGAGCAGATATTTTTATACCTGTAATTATGACTCTGAAAAGGTATAATTTAGAACCAAAAATATTACAATTTATCTATACTAAAAAAGGCAGTCAAGCCAAACGTTTTCTCTTAGAAGCGAGAAAAGAAGGTGGCACAGAATTAAAAGTATTAGCTCCTCTGTTTATACAAAGAGATAAAAATTAAAATCATAATTTATTAGTTTTCTGAAAGGATACACCTTATGGATAACCGGCAATCTGGTATACTCTATATCTGTGGCACACCTATTGGTAATTTATCAGATATTACCCTGCGTTGTCTTGAAACTTTAAAAAAAGTGGATTTAATCGCAGCAGAAGATACCAGACATACCAGGATTTTATTAAACCATTATGATATTAAAAAACCGGTTACCAGTTACCATGACTTCACTACTCAGAAAAAAACAGATTATATACTGCAAAAGCTCAAAGAGGGGCAGGATATCGCTTTATTGTCAGATGCCGGAATGCCCGGTCTCTGTGACCCGGGATATGAAATAATTAATAGAGCCCTTGAAAATAATATTACACTTGTTCCCATTCCAGGAGTTTCCGCATTAACCACTGCACTGGTAATTTCGGGATTTCCCATGCAAAATTTTGTCTTTGAAGGCTTTATTCCCAGAAAAAAGGGAGAGAAAGAACAATTCTTTACCAGGTTAAAGGAGGAACCAAGGACTCTAATATTTTACGAAACACCGCATCGTATTAAGGAAACTTTGTACACCATCCGGAAGGTAATGGGAGAAAGAAAAATTGTTTTAGCCCGGGAACTAACCAAAATATTTGAAGAGATTATTCGGGGAAAATTATCTGAAGTAATAGAATATATTAACTCTAAAGAGGTTAAAGGAGAAATAACTTTAGTTCTGGAGGGTAATTCAGCCCGGGGAGATAGCTCAATTATCGACAATATTGATTTTAGGATAGAATCTGAACTTGTGGAAAAAATTACCAATTACCTGAAAATGGGGTATTATAATAAAGATATTGTATCTTTAATAACTGAAGAGTATCATATAACTAAAAAATGGGTTTATGAAAAGATTATAGAACTTAAAAAGACCTTGCTTAAATAGCGTAATTATTTATACTAAAAATGCTTTACTATATATACATGAATCATCTGGAGAAAGGATCAAAAAAAAGAGATGGATAACAAGGAAAAAGCTTTCTATATTACTACACCTATCTATTATGTAAACGATGTACCACACATAGGTCATGCTTATACTACCATTGCCGCAGATACCATGGCCAGATATAAAAGATTGAGAGGTTTTAATGTGCTTTTTGCAACCGGTACCGATGAACACGGGCAGAAAATTGCCAAAGCTGCCGAACAGCAGGGAATGAAACCTCTGGAGCTGGCTGATAGTGTAGTTTTGAAATTCAAAAATCTGTGGCCTCTCTTAAATATTAAACCAGATGATTTTATTCGCACTACTGAGAAACGTCATGAAATTGTGGTACAAAAAATATTTGACCGATTATATGAAAAAGGAGATATCTATAAAGGTGAATATGAGGGATGGTACTGCGTTCCCTGTGAAACCTTCTGGCCGGAAAGTCAGATAGAGGGCAATGCATGCCCTGATTGTGGCAGGCCGGTGGAAAAGTTTCATGAAGAAAGCTATTTTTTCAGAATGAGTCGTTATCAGGAACGTCTTTTAAAACATATTTCCGACCATCCTGACTGTATTAAGCCGGAATCAAGAAAGAACGAGATCATCAGCTTTGTTAGAAGGGGATTGAAAGACCAGAGTGTTACTAGAATAAAATCCAGTCTTAACTGGGGGATTGATGTTCCTTTTGATCGCAATCATGTCATATATGTCTGGTTTGATGCTTTAATAAATTATCTTACTGTTGCCGGCTATGGAATTAATGAAGACAAGTTTAATTTTTATTGGCCGGAAGCAGTTCATTTAATTGGTAAAGATATTTTAAGATTTCATACCATTATCTGGTTTACCATGCTGATGGCTGCCGATATCGCTCCTCCCAAAATGGTTTTTTCACATGGCTGGTGGACTATTGAAGGTGACAAAATGTCAAAATCAAAAGGAAATGTGATCGATCCTTATCAGGTTGCTGAGGAATTTGGTGCCGATGCTTTCCGCTATTTTTTACTTCGGGAATTATCCTTTGGTCAGGACGGAAATTATTCGCGACAGTTGCTTATTCATAGAATTAACTATGATTTAGCTAATGACTTAGGAAATTTGCTTAGCCGCACTGTAGCTATGATGGTTAAATTTTGTAATGGTAAAATCCCTATCCCTTCCGGTGATGCCGAATTGTTTGATAAAGAATTACAGATGTTAGGAAAAGAGACAGTGCTGCAGGTTATGGATAGTATGGAGCAAATGTCTTTTAACGTTGCCCTGGAACACATCTGGACTTTAATCAGAAGAACCAATAAATACATAGACCAGACTGAGCCCTGGGTTCTGGGAAAGAATAAGGATAAAAAAATCAGATTGGAACAGGTATTGTACAATCTCGCCGAGTCATTACGAATAATTGCAATTTTAATCTACCCCTTTATGCCGGTTACGGCTTTTAAAGTGTGGCATCAATTAGGGATTGAAGATGCTCTGGAAAATATGACTATACCAGAAAAAACGGAATGGGGAATATTCAAGCCGGGTACTGAGGTAAATCCTGATACCAGTTTATTTCCCAGAATTGAAGAGGAAAAGAAAAGTATATTAACAGAGATAGTAGAAAGAAAGGAAAAATCAGAGAAAAAAAATATGGAGATGAATAAACAAATACAGGGATTACCAACTATATCCATGGAAGACTTTCAAAAATTAGACCTGAGAGTTGGTAAAGTTATTTCAGCAGAAGGTGTTACCGGTACCAGTAAACTGTTAAAGATAGAAGTTGATTTTAAAACCGAGATTAGAACTATAGTTGCTGGTATCAAAGAATATTATCTACCCGAAAAACTTATTGGTAAAAATATTATAGTAGTATTTAACTTAGCCCCGGCTACCATCAGGGGTATACAGTCACAGGGGATGCTTCTGGCAGCTTCAGATGAAGAACAGGTTGTCCTTTTAACAACTGATAAAGAAGTATCTCCTGGCAGCAAAATAAGATAAAAAATGTTTTGCTGGATTAGTTGCTTAAAAAGTTGAGTAAATAAGATGGAACAAAGAAAAAATGTTACTTCAAAGAAAGGTAAAATTTTAGAAAAAATCAACAACCGGGACCAGTATTTTACCAAATATTTTATTATTTTTTTAATATTATTACCATCCATTCTATTAATTTATGGTATTAGGCAATATGAACACCTTTCAAAGGCAATTGATAATTTAAACCGGATCTATAATGAAGTTCAAACAGAAAATAAAACAATAAAAGAACAAATAGAGAAACAAGTACAAAAGTTGGATGCCATTGATCTGCAAATAAACAATTATTTAGAAGATGGTATCACCAAAGAACAATTTGCAGATATTTACAAAGAGCTGCAGGAATTGAAGGAAAAGATGTCTGAAGTAAATAAAACAGTATCATACCTTGAACGTATTGAAAGCATTGTCGCCAGTAATAATAAACAGCTGAAAAGCGATATGGTAAATGATATTGCCAGGAATATTTACCAGACAGCCCTAAGCTATGAATTTAATCCTTTCCTGATTTGTGCTCTTATTAAAGTAGAAAGTAACTTTAAAATAGATTCAATTTCTAATTCTAACGCCTATGGCTTATGTCAGGTTAGTCTTTTTACCGGAAATAAATTGGCACCACATGTTGGTATTAAATGGGATGGAGCAGAGAAGACCCTGCTTAATCCGGAAAATAATATTAAAATAGGCACACATTATTTATCTTCCCTTTACAATGATTTTGGTGACCTGAAATTAGCCCTGACCGCATACAACTATGGTCCAACCCGGATACAGGAGTTCATTTCACAAGATATGAAAATTCCCAATGGTTATGCGGATAAGATTCTGCGTTACTATGCCCAGTATGAAGGTTTTTCAATGGAAGAACTCGACCGGCTGTTGACACTGAAATGGAGTAACAGTTAATAGAATTAACAATATTTATTTATAATTTCGTTAGATAATTTTTTAATGGCCAAATATTGACTATTTTAATTTGCAATTTATGATTATAACTTTGTCTTAGTATTATTAAGGAGGCTTAAGCTATTGGAAAATAATTATTTATTTACCTCTGAATCTGTTACTGAGGGTCATCCTGATAAGGTTGCCGATCAGATTTCAGATGCCATACTGGATGCCATTTATGAAATAGATACCGATGCCAGAGTGGCAGTAGAGACACTGGTGGCTACCGGTCTGGTCATGGTTGCCGGGCAGATTACCACTTCAGGTTATGTTGACATACCAAAAATTGCTCGCGATACTGTTAGAGAGATTGGCTATACTCGAGCCAAATACGGGTTCGATGCCGATACCTGTGCCGTATTGACCTCTATTGATGAACAGTCAGAGGATATAGCTATGGGTGTTGATAAAGCTGGCGAAACGAGAGATAAAAAAATTAACGGTAAAGCTGATATATTCAACTCTATTGGTGCAGGAGACCAGGGTATGATGTTTGGATATGCCTGCCGGGAAACATCGGAATTTATGCCTTTGCCCATCTCTTTGGCACACAAGCTGGCTCAACGTTTAGCAGAAGTAAGGAAAAACAAAATCATTCCTTACTTACGGCCGGACGGTAAATCTCAGGTTACAGTGCAATACATTAATGGTATTCCTAAGAGAATTGAAACCATAGTGATTGCCGCC
>JAKPKS010000101.1 GCA_029553585.1 Candidatus Atribacteria bacterium
GTTAACTGTAAGTCCTTCATAGGTAGACTTACCTCCTTTTAGAAAAAGAATGTTTCTTCTTTTTCTTTTAGTTTGTTCTATGAGGTAAGTCTACCTTTTTTGTTAACTCACTGGCAAGTGATATCTTAGAAAACCCCTACTGAAATTTTACACTATCGCACTCATTCTTCACTGTTGAAGTTAAAGAATGGGTGCTGGATTAAAAAATACAATAATTTAAAGAGAAAGATAAACTAAGTTTCACCTTATTTCGGTCAAAACACTCTATTTTATTTTTTTATAAATCATTTATTAAGCTACTGTTTTAATTTAAATGTCAACTACAAAGCTATTTATCATAATATACTAACTGCTATATTGCCCTTATTTATTATTTCTGATTTTTTAACCTTTTATGTTGAACAAACAGGATTATAGCCAAAATAACAATACCAATTAAGTCTGTTAAAGTGTCAGGCGATATAAGTAAAATAGCGCTGATGAACAACAAGAACCTCTCAAAAAGCTTTGTTTCCACGAATAAATAACCGGTGGCTGCAGCGGCAAGGGATAAGATACCTGTCAAAGAGGTAAATATTAATTGCATAGTGCGAAAAACTGTTCCTTCCAATCCCATTAATGCTGGATTAGTGGCAAATATAAATGGAACAACAAACCCTGCAACTGCCAATTGAACTGCAATAAAACCGGTTTTCATGGTATTGCCTCCCGCTATTCCTGCACCGGCATAAGCAGCAACGGCTACCGGGGGAGTTAAATCTGCAATAATTCCAAAATATAAGATAAACATATGTGCTGCTAAAGGCATGATTCCCAGATGAATTAAGGCGGGTGCAGCTGTAATTGCTAAAACAATGTATTTTGCGGTAGTGGGTAAGCCCATACCTAATATTAAAGATGCAATCATGGTAAAGAACAGGGTTAGCAGCACATTGCCCCTCCCTAAGGATACTATGCTGTTGGCTATTTTTAAACCAAACCCGGTTAAGGTTACTACGCCAACCACCATACCGGCACTGGCACAAGCTGCCGCAACCCCTAAGGCACCTCTCGCTCCATCTTCAAAAGCGCCTAAAAATCCTTTTAAATCCAGCCTAGTTTCCTTTTTAAACATACTGGCGGCAAAACTCAAAACAATAGCCCAGAAAGAAGAAAATAATGGGGTAAAGCCTCTGACTAATAAATAAACCAGCACTATGAGGGGTAACAAAAGATGCCCTTTTTCTTTTAAAACCAGTTTGATTTTGGGCAGTTTCTCCTTGGGCAGGCCTTTTAAACCGTTCTTGCAGGCCTCTAAATGAACAGAAATCATAACCGAAATATAATAAATAATTGCAGGAATAGCAGCAGCAATAGCAATTTTGATATAGGGAATTTGTAGGAATTCAGACATAACAAAAGCTGCCGCCCCCATGACTGGTGGCATTATCTGCCCTCCTGTAGAAGCTGCAGCTTCCACTGCTCCGGCAAAGTCTTTTTTATAGCCTATGCTCTTCATTAAAGGTATGGTAAAACTTCCGGTGGTAACCACATTAGCCACTGAGCTTCCACTGATAGAGCCAACAAACCCACTGGAAACGACGGCTACTTTAGCCGGGCCTCCGGTATAATGTCCGGCTAAAGCCAGCGATAAATCGATAAAAAATTTCCCCATTCCAGTCTTATTTAAGACTGC
>JAKPKS010000147.1 GCA_029553585.1 Candidatus Atribacteria bacterium
TGTTTCTATGAATAATTTACCTCCACTTATGGTATTAATTTAACCAAAATATGGGATTAGATGATAAATATATGGTATAAAATACACTTTGTCCTCCACTTTACTGTATTTTTGGCTTAAAAAGGTGAGTTTTCACACGGTCTGACGCACAACGCACAACGTATGGCGCACAGCACATTTGTCACTGCGAGCTTGCCCTTCAGGCAAGCGCGGCAGTCTCATACCCTATCACCCGCATTCTTTAATGTTATACATTATACTGCATACAGTATCTTTCTTTGAAGATTGTGGGTATAAACGGATGTGATCGCCACGTCGCTGCGCTCCTCGCGATGACAGAAAAGAAAAAGCTCCTCGCGATGACAGGAGGGGAATATTTTTGATTTATTATTACGTAAAACGCCAGACGCACAACGCACAACGTATGGTGCACAACGCATAACGCATGACTCATGACGAAACTGTGCGTCATGCGTTCAGTTTAATAAATAAAAAGAAAGAATGGAAAATTCTTTGTGATGACTGAGGGATGTTTTTGTATTTTTCTTTGACGTTATACAATATACTGTCTTTTATACGTTATACTGTTTTCGGCGTAATACGCAAGACGCACAACGCATAACGTATGGCGTACAACGCATAACGAATTAAGGGGTTTCAGGGGAAACCTCCCCTGACAATATAATATTATGGCTATATTAACCTTTTTAGGTACCAGAGGAGAGATTAAGGAAAAGACTGAAAATCATTTTTACCATTCTTCTCTTTTAATACAATTATCACAACCATATCCTTTTCGTCTGCTCCTTGATTATGGGCGTATCCATGCCTATGATTTGAGTCTTCTGCAACCAGATGCTCTGCTGATTACCCATGCACACCCTGACCATTATCTCTGGACTTTGCAGAAAGCAGACTCAGCTGTACCGGTATATCTGACTCAGGAGACCATGGAATATGGTTCCTTTACTCCCTGTAATCCACAAATTTTTGTTCCCTATCAGCAATTTTCTGTCGGTCCCTGCCAGATAATGTCCTATCGGGTGCTGCATTCCATTCGCTGTCCGGCAGTAGGGTTTAAGATTACCTTACCAGACTATCAGGTTCTGGCCTACAATCCTGATCTGGTAGATATTATTGTTAAAGAGCATATTTTGCCAGGGGTCGATTACTATATTGGTGATGGCTCTACTGTCAAGACTAATCTGGTAAGAAGAAAGGGAGAAATGCTCTTTGGCCATACCAGGATATCTACCCAGATAAACTGGTGTAAAAAATATGGTATTCAAAATATTATTTTTACCCATCTCGGTCAGGACACTATAGCTCATGAAAATAATTTTCCGGAATTATACCCGGAATGTGTTCTGGCTTATGACCAGATGAAAATAACTATCTGAGATTAAAAGTAAAATAGCTCAGCTTTTCTCTAATCAAAAATTTGGCGGGAGGGAATTAAATTATGGAATTAAAACAAATAACTGAAAATTGTTATTATATCCCCGGGCCGACCAATCTCGGTCTTTTTGTGGAAGATAGGAAGGCAATTCTAATTGATAGCGGGAATGATGAAACAGCTGGGAGGAGAGTTTTCCGACTTTTAGAAGAGAAAGGATGGCAGTTGAG
>JAKPKS010000243.1 GCA_029553585.1 Candidatus Atribacteria bacterium
TATCCCGGAGGGGATTGATGATGCTTCAGTAAGAAAGGCATTGCTCCATGATTATGGTATTGAAATTGGCGGAGGGTTAGGAGAGTTTAAGGGTAAAACCTGGCGCATAGGCCTGATGGGTTATTCCTGTTCCCGTGATAATGTCATGCTGCTTCTTGCTGCACTGGAGAATATCTTGCAGGAACAGGGCTATACAATTGCCGGACACGGGATTCTTGCAGCTAATAAATTTTATCAAAATTAAAAATTTAAAAGACTTTAATATTATGTTGAAATGAATTGTTAAAATATCGAAATTCTGAAGTATTTTTATACTATTACTATAAGGATTTAAAAAAATTAAAATAAATCCTTATTTTCTAAAAATATATAATCCTAAAAATAGCCTTTCAGAAAACTAGCCCTTTTAAAATTAAATAGCAGAAAGAAAAGATTTAACAAAGCGAATCTTATCTTTGTTTCCGGTCTTTACAGATGCCAGGGTAATTAATAGAACAGTGATATGGGCAATAGTACAGTGATTGGAGGTAGCCTGTAATCCTCTGACACTCGGATTTTGCATGACTAACTCCAGCAACCTGGAGAAAATCCTTTCCGATCTACTGCGCAGGTCATATACCTTCTTGAATTATTTACTACCATATTTAATTTGCCTACAAATGTCTTCACCTACCACCTGTAGGTAGACAAAAGAACCGGTGCCCTTGACAAAATGTGGATGAATCCAGTGACAATAGGGATGTTCTTCCCGGAACTTCCTGGAGTGGATAATTGGACAGACAAACTCGGTTTGGCCGATCTGTTTTTTTCCACAAACGGTAAGCCAGACCAAGCATCATAGAGAACGAAATTCCGGTAATCTAAAGAAATAGAGAATCTCTTTCTGAAATGGCTTGGGAAAATGGATCATGACACCCAGTCGGCTCTCTGGATCACCTTTCGGTCTTCTATTCTTCTTGAATTGATCTTTAACAGAAGTCTACAGGTTGTTTTCTTTCACCTTGACTGGGATATTCGTCAAACCAAGGGCCAGATACCTTCCCCTGATCTCGCCCGACTGAATGAGCTGCTTGACCAGAGCATTTCTCATCTCTTGCAACATACCATTATCCATATCAGCTAAAAAGGCCGAATGATCCTTTAATACTATGACCAGATCAGAAAAATAGGAGATATTTTTCATGTTCTTGTAGATTAGAACTTTTAGTAGAGATTCATAGCATACAGGAGGCCTACCGGTGGTAGAACACAGTCTCTCAAGGGCTGTGGTATCCAAAAAAGAGAACAGAATCTCATATTTTTCTAATAGTTTCAGATTAAAAACAATTTCTGATTGGCCTTAAATTGGTTTATACGCTTACTTACTACTTTTCTTAAAGATGGTCTAACTAAACCTAAAATAGCATAAGTTAAAGTCCGGGTGGAGGTGAAGACAAAATAAGCTTCGATAATATTTTGCTAGCTATAGTGAAGAGAGTTTTAGAGTTTTTTGAAAGCATGTTTTAGTAAAAAAGTTTGGAGGTGATTTTTAATATATTTTTCTTTAAAATCTTTATTAAAAAGAGCTCTCTTTATAAAAAATTTAAAAAGTATAATAGAGGTAAACGATTATGAAACAATTTAGAAAAATTAAATTAATATTAATAGTTCTAGGGATAATTTTTTTGTTTGTTAATTTTGGTATAGCAAATGAAAACATTACAATAAAATTGGGTCATCACCATAATGTTGGTAGCAATGAAGACTTAACTGCTAATGAATTTAAAAAATTAGTGGAAGGAGAAAGTGGGGGTAAAATAGAAATTCAAATTTTTCCTGGGGCACAATTAGGACAAGAAACAGAAGCAGCACAAGGAGTTCTATTGGGCACACTGCAAATGACGATAGTTACTCCTGACAAATTTAAAGACAATATTTTTGGAATGGGAATTGATGGATTGCCTTTTTTATTTAAAAATATGGATGAACAGAAAAAAATAATGGATTTGAATTCTTTAGTGGGTAGCAAATTAAATGAAAGAATGATCGCAAAAGGAGCAAGAATTTTAGGCTGGTATGGCTATGGTTCTAGACAACTTATATTTGTCAATAAAAATGTTAAAACGTTTGATGAATTAAAAGGACTGAAAATGCGCTCGCCCGAATCAGATGTTTTTATTGAAATGTTTAGGAGAATGGGAACTATACCAACGCCTGTAACTTGGGGAGAGGCTTATATTGCATTGCAAACAGGTTTAGTAGAAGGTATGGATTCTGCTCTTCTCGATGTAAGAGATATGAATTTTTATGAAGTGACTAAATATGTGCTGATGACAAACCATATGCTGGGATTAAGTAGCCTTCTAATTAATGAGAAATTTTTCCAAAACCTACCTTTAGATTATCAAGAAATTTTAATAAACGCGGGGGAAAAGGCTGCTGAATTTTATGAAAACTTAGTTTATGAAGATGAAAAAGAAATTGCGGGATGGCTAGTTGAAAAAGGAATGATTTTAAATACGCCAAGTAAAGAAGATATAGAAAAATTTAGACTAGCACTAGTCCCAATGCAAGACCAATGGGCAGAAAAACATAGATGCACAGATATATTGACCGATATTAGAAATTTACAACAATAAATTTTATTAATTATCTTTATTATTATGTTAATGTTCTACAGAAATAAAACTAACTATTTTAAAGGTTATTTCTGTAGAACATTAATTATCACAGAACTTGTTTAACAAGAAAAAATGAATAATTTATTTTAGTGGAATCTTTGGATGAGGTACATTATTGTATATTTTTAAATAGTACATTTGTTTTTAAGGCATTCTTCTTATTGAAAAAATACTCTTTAATCAGAAGTACGTTAATAAATATAGAAAGGAAAGATTTTAAAAATATTTATATAGTTAGTGTCAACCTAAGTTAAATAGTATAAATGAAATTTGCTTGTTAAAAATATGAAATATTGAAGATTAATTAGTTAAAAAAGTAAAAATAGTTGACAAACTATCTCTTTACGCTATATTCCCTGAGGCTTATTTCAGATAAAATGCAAGGAAACAAATAATCAATAGGTGATTTAAAAATAATGAATATTATAAAAAAGATCTTAGAATTATTTGATAAAGTTTTAGATGTTGTTTTAATAGGTTTGTTTTCCTCAATGACGATAATAATACTTTTGCAGATTTTTGGAAGATATTTTTTTAATTTCACAATTATGTGGGCAGAGGAGTATTCAAGATATGCTTTTGTATCAATTATTTGGTTGGGTAGTGCGAGAGCGTTTATTCTCGAGAAACATATAATAGTAGATATTTTAGTAGAAAAGATGCCAGAACGACTAAAAATATATTTAAATGTATTTTTATATTTTTTAATAATTATAATGCTCATTTATATTACGATAGAGGGAATAATATATTCAAGGTTTTATTGGGATAGCTATTTTTATAGCACTTATTCTTTGAAACTGGGATATGCTTATGCTGTTATTCCAATCGCAAGTATATTAATGATTCTTAATACATTCAGAATAATATTTAAAAAGTGTTCTGCAAACAGTTTGAAAATAAATGGAGAGAGGAAACAATAAACAATGGTTTATTTAATGTTTAGCATTTTTATGCTTTTATTGTTTTTAGGTATGCCAGTTGTATTTGCTATGACAATTTCTGGATTTATAGCAATGCTATTCATTGGGAATATATCGGGTACACTAATTCCTCAAAGGCTTTTCATGTCTCTCGACTCATTTCCTTTAATGGCAGTACCATTTTTTATTTTTGCAGGCGAGATAATGAGTAAAAGTGGTATTATACAGAGGATTGTAAAATTTTCAACTTCAATTTTAGGTACTATACCTGGAAGCCTGGCACATGTTAATATCTTAGCAAGTATGATTATGGCTGGCTTTTCTGGCTCGGCAACAGCTGATGCTACAGCATTAGGTGGAATGATTATACCTGCAATGATAGATGATGGCTATCCAACTGATTTTACAGTAGGGGTCACTGCCTCCTCATCTTGTATAGGACCAATAATCCCGCCTAGTTGTGTAATGGTAATGTATGGAGCAATTACTGGATTATCTATAGGACGATTGTTTTTTTCTGGAATAATTCCGGGAATATTAGTAGGTATATCATTAATGACATTAACTGCATTTTATGCAAAAAAAAATAATTGGCCTAGGGGAGAAAAGCAAAACATTCGCCAATTATTTATTGCATTCAAACAAACATTTTTTGCTTTAATCGCCCCTTTAATAATTTTAGGTGGTATCATGACTGGTGTAACAACTGCCACAGAAGCAGGGATCATCACTTCTTTTTATGCATTGATTATTGGCTTATTTATTTATAAAACAATAAAATTCAGAGATTTACCAAGTATAATTCTTCAATCTGCTATAAGTACTGCAATTCCATTAATTATTATGTCGGGTGCATCAATTTTCGGATGGGTTTTAGCTTATAGTAATTTTGCTTCAACCTTAGGCAAAGTACTATTTAGCATAAGTGATAATCCTAATATTTTGATTTTAATTATAATAGGTGTATTACTAATTATTGGCCTTTTTCTTGAGGGGGGAGCAGCTACAGTAATATTTGTTCCAATATTGTATCCTTTAGGTCTTCAAATGGGTTTTGATCCAATTCATTTTGCTATGATTATTATGATTACCATTCTAGTCGGTACGATTACTCCCCCAGTTGGCCTTCAACTATATATCTGTTGTAGTATAGCTAAAATACCAATTAGCAAGGCATTAATATGGCCATTTGTTTTTGCAATGATGATTATAGTGTTGTTGTTAGCATACGTGCCTTGGTTAGTTACATTTATACCCAATATGGTTTTTAGAAGTTTATAAACAAAAATAAAAATATAAAAGGAGTAATAGAATAATGGAAAATAATACATTGAAAAGACATGATAGAATTGTAAAAGTAATGAGTAAAAATAACCTGTCAGCTATAATTGCAATGTCACTAGAGAATGTGTACTATTCTACTGGTTCCTATATCGTTACACAAAAAGATATAAGGGATCGATTAGAAATAGCTATTTTTTCAGAAAACCATGAACCTACATTTATTATTTGTGGTATAGAAGAGCAATTAGTTAAATCAACAACTTGGATAAATAATATAATTACATATGTAGAATTCAAAGAGTCTCCAATAAATATATTGATTGATTTAATTAAAAAAATGGGAATTGGGAATAATCGAATAGGTATAGAAATGCAATTTCTTGGTGCTAGTGAGTATATTAGCCTCACAAAAGGGCTACCTAATGCTGAATTTGTCGATAGTAAACATGTATTTGATGAAGTTAGGATGATTAAAGAACCAAGAGAAATAGAAATTCTCGCAAGAGGTGCTAATGGAACTAGGAAAAGTATTGAAGCTGCTTTTATAGCTTGTAATATTGGTGATACAGAGAAGATACTCGCTAATAAAATGATTACAAATTTATTTCATCAAGGTGCAGATGAATTACAGTTTTTAAATTTAGCCTCAGGTGAAAGAACTCTCCTTTCTCATCCTATAGCTGATCAAACCAAGCTTAAAGAGGGCGATATTGTAAAAGTTGATTTTGGCGGAGTATTTACTGGTTATTTTTCTGATATAGCTAGGACAGCTGTAGTTGGTAAACCTAGTATTATTCAAGCAGATATTTATAAAAAATTAATTCATATTGAGAAAGAACTTATCGATAAACTAAAAATTGGTGTTAAGGCCTCCTCTATCTATAAAAAATGCGAAGAATTGTTCAATAAAAATGGTTTACCTTTTACTCCCCCTCATATAGGGCATGGATTAGGTATAGGGATTCACGAGATTCCAATAATTAACCCTTTAGATGAGACTGAATTCCAAGAAAATATGGTTATTTGCCTCGAACCTGTTGTAACTTTTCAGGGATTCGGCTATCATGTTGAAGATACTATTCAAATCACTAAAAATGGACCAAAGATCCTATCTGGTACTAAATTTAATGACCAAATTCCTATAATTGATTAATAACCTAATAGTCAGTGTAAAAAAGTAAGTGATATCTTAAAATTATAAATAATTTTATATTTATATAGGTAGCAAAAAAATAGAATATTGTGAAGTTTTTTTGTAATGTTCCCTATTTTCGAGGCGTATTCTAAGTAAGTACATGTTACTAAATGGTAAGTATTAGAATCATGTTGGAAATGAAGTAATTAAGAGTTAATGGGTTTTGAATTCTTATAATATTTTATAAAGATAAGAAAAAGATGCGGGCTATAGGACTGCCATGCTTGCCCTCTGGCAAGCATGGCAGGAGAACCATGGGGTCAAGTCTTGAAATATCATTTTTCTTCTTCAGTTTACATTTTACTGATTATTTTACTTATGGTTGTATAATGTAAGTGAAGGTGACTGGCAATTTCTTTTAAGGTATAGCCATATTTTTGATTAGCCTGGTATATTTTCTTACCCCTTACTTGGTTGGATGCAAATATCTCAACCAGGGTTGGTCTTGAACTATAAAGTTGCTTTTTAGGGATTTCAGCACCGACTTCTCTTATAAAGATATTCTGTTTAACATTACCACGGGCAGTGATGTGATATAATGCTGCAGGAAATTGGATACGTAATTGTCTGGCCATAAAATCACTATGGCACTTTAATACTTATAATTCAAGACTTGACCCCATGTAGTTCATATTGCATACAAAACTTCTAATACCTTTTTAATTATTTTTTCTCTTTGTGTTGGCATATTTTAAATATTTTATTTTGAAAATAATGTTATTTGTTCTTGTAAGAATTGTTTTATTCTTCTCTCTGCTAAATCACAGTATTTTTTATCAATATCATAAGCAACATATTTTCTATTTGTTTTCAATGCCGCAATACAAGCTGTACCACTTCCAATAAATGGGTCCAAAATGACATCATCCTCAAAAGTATAAAGCTGAATTAAACGATAAGGTAGCTCAACCGGAAAGGGGGCGGGGTGTCCTATTTTTGATGCTCGCTCTGCGGTAAATTTCCAAACGCTTTTAGTAAATTCTAAAAATTCTTCTTTTGAAATAGTACTTTTTCTTTTGTGGGGATTTAAACGAGTAAATGTATCCTTGCAAAAAACGAGAATATATTCGTGGATGTCTCGCAGGACAGGATTATTGGCTTTTAAGTATGTTCCCCAAGCCGTTGAAGGACTGGCGCTACTTCCTTTATCCCAAAGAATTTCACCTCTCATTAAAAAACCAATGTCATGCATATCCTCAATGATATAGCTGTGAAGCGGTAAATAAGGTTTTCTACCTAAATTTGCAACATTTATACATGCTCTACCACCAGGGACCAAAACTCTGTGTGTTTCTTTGAACACCCGTTTTAATAATTCTCTGTATTCTTTGAGAGATAAATTTTCATCATATTCTTTGCCGACATTATAAGGTGGCGAAGTAACCATCAAATGAACGCTATTGTCTGGAAGTTCTGACATCACCTCACTACTTTTACAAACAACTTTATTTATATTTTGGGGGTCAATCTGATTTTCAATATACTCAACATCTCTGCCATTATTTAACCCCTCATAAAGTTTGCTGTTATAAAATTTGGACGAATCGTGATTTATTCGCCCAGGCGTACCAAAAGTACTGGTTTGTGTTCCGCTCTTTCTTTTGTTGTAAAAAATTGGGTTCTTCATAATGATTTACTCTTTTGATTGGCGTAAAAGTTCCAAAAATTTTTGTGCTTTTGCTTCGTAAGTAGTTTCTTTATTAGCTATCTCAATAATTTCTCCTAACTTTTTCTGCATCAGCATACTTGAGAAAAATTCTCTTTCTTCTTTCAAAAGATTAAACACGTTTTGCTTCAATTCTTCGTATTCATCAAACTTATAAAACCCTTTGTAGGGAGTTGATTTAATGCTTTCTCCGTCATTATCCAGCGGCCTTGGATTTATTGATAAAAAACCTTGTATAATTCCATTTCTTTTCAAGTGATCTACTTTCTCGTAATAGCTTTTGGTTATGGGTGTATTGCCAACAATAATAATTGGAATCTTTGAAGCGGCAAAACTTGAAACACGGATATTGATACTTTTGCCAATAGCCTTTAACATTGTGTCCGACCTCAAAAGTCCGGGGTTGCCTTGATGAGTTTTATAATCACCAATACATACCAAATCTTTATTTTTTAAAATAAATTCCCAATTCCAAACCACGGACATCTTAACTTCGATAATCATTAAAATGTTTTGCGGTTTTTGAATAATATTTTTTGTCTTGCAAATAGCAACATCAGCCGGCGATTGATTTGTTAATCCTATTTCTTCAGAGATAACACCCTGAACAGAATAACCACCAATAGTTTTTGCTATTTCGGTAAATAAATCTGTAGCCCATTTCTCAGTATAAGAACCGATTAAGGAATTTCTACTTTGTAAGGTTGTTTTGGTACCATCATAATTTTTGGGCCAGTAAGCTAAATATTTCTTGTCTTCCGTTACATAAAAAAGTTGTTCTGGAGTTGCAAATTCAAGCGATTTTATAAAAAAGTCTTTCTCTTGATTTTTATTCCAAAGTGTAAACATATTTTTATTTTATTAACTCCTCAACATTTACTCCTAATACTTTGGCAATTTTTGCTATTAGGAAAACCGATGGATTCTCAATAACTCCGGTCTCAACTTTAGTAAGGGTAGTGTAAGGAATATCCACTTTTTTTGCAAATTCGTCTTGGGAAAGCTCAAGTTTAAGCCGTAATGTTTTTATCTTTTTGTCTATTTATTTTATTGATTATTTTCCATAATTTGATAATATTAAATTGTTCTGCTATGTTTCTACACAAGTATATGATAACAAATAAAAATAGAGTAATCAAGAAAAAGAAAAGCCCGCTTTTGGCCCACAATGAAGTTCGAGTTGATATTTTTTCAGGTTCTTTGACGGTTTGCCTTATCGTTTCCGCTTCAAGGCGAGACGGGCAGAAGGGATGTTCGGGGGGGATTTACCAACTGGCGGAGAGGGCGGGATTCGAACCCGCGAGGCAGTTATTAGCCGCCTACTCGATTTCGAGTCGAGCGCCTTCAACCGGACTCGGCCACCTCTCCTTTTGGCTTTCAAATAGATTCTGTTTTCTGCAGCTATTTACCTTCTGTTCTGAAAAAATTCCTTTAACAGATTGCCACATTCTTCTTCTAAAACGCCGCCAATAACCTCTACCTGATGGTTAAAAAGTTTTTTTTCAAAGACATTGATCACACTGCCGGCTGCCCCTGCTTTGGGGTCATATGCTCCAAAGACTACCCTCTTTATGCGTGCCTGAATCATGGCATAGGCACACATCGGGCAGGGCTCCAGTGTCACATACATTACAGCTTCTTCGAGGTGCCAGCTGTCCATTAACAGGCATGCCTCGCGAATGGCTAAGATTTCTGCGTGTGCGGTGGGGTCTTTGGACGCCTCTTTTTGATTAAATGTCCTGGCTATAATCTGATCATTTAAGATGATTAATGCTCCAACCGGAACTTCCTGGGCATAAAATGCCTCCCAGGCCAGCTGAAGCGCCTCTCTCATTATTACCTGATGGATATTTTCTATCATCAAACAGCTCTGTACAATATAGTTTTGGCTACAAGTTTATATGTTTTCCAAAAAACATTTGATATAAGCCTGTAGTTTTATTGGTTGTTTTAGGAGAAATGCCGGATATATCTTTTATTCTTTTTTCAAAACAGAACAATAATATAACACAGGTTGACTATTTTTATATTATTTTCCTGAAATTTTGATCTAAAATGGTGCGCCCGGAGGGACTCGAACCCCCAATCTACTGATCCGTAGTCAGTTGCTTTGTCCAATTGAGCCACGGGCGCCTGTTGGTGTGAGAATGGTAATCCGCTTTCAAGCTAAAATAGATTGTATTATAATTTAATATTAACGTCAAATGAAATATATGGCATAGAACACTTGCCTGATAAAATTCTCTTTATTATAATAAAAATTGACTTTACATACTAACTATTCTAATTATCCTGACTATCCTGATAACTCGCTATCGGGAAATAATAAATGATAAGATTAATAAAATGGAAAAAATAAAACTTAATTTCCAAAAAACATTTGAAGTACACTCCTATGAGGCTTTTTATAACCGGCAATTAAAGCCGGCAAAATTTTTCGAGTATTTGAATGATACTGCTGAACACCATTCTGAATCAGTGGGCTTTTCCATGGAAAATCTGTTCTTCAAGGGATGCTCCTGGATTCTCCTTTCCTGGAATATCTGTATTGAGAAATGGCCTTCTTTAAGAGATGTAATTCTTATTGAAACCTGGATTTCGCAGATTAAAAGATGTTTCGCTTTTCGGGAATTCCTGGTAAGAAACAGTCAAAATGAAATTTTAATAAGAGCCTCTTCCCGTTGGATTTTCTACCATATCGGGAAAAAAAGAGCTGAGAGAATACCGGAGAAGCTGGTGAATCAATGGCCAACCAACCGGTTAGTAGCCTGCCCAGAGTCTATCATTGACTCAGCTGATTTAAAAACACAAGGTTCGCAAAAGATCGAAAACTCATTTATTGTGCAAAAACAGGATATTGACATACTGGACCATGTCCATAACACCAGATATATTGACTGGATTATGCAGAACAAGCCTGAGGAAATCAGGCAAAATTATTCTTTAAAACATATTGATGTTTCCTACCGTCATGAAATAAAATTTCCTAACGATGTCCTTATCAAACAGAGCATATCATCCTCTTTGAAAAATTTAGAAGAAATTGTTTATATCTGTGATGAAATTATGACCCCTGATAAACCCGAGCTCGCCTCCCTGATTGTATCCAAGTGGGAACTTCCCCATAATCCTTATTTCTTATAATATTTCAAATATAAAAAAACTGCCCTCAAAGAGAGCAGTGGTGCAAATACCTGAGATAAGAAAAACACATATTTAACTTATTTTTAAAGCCGTAATAAGCTGCCAGAGGTAATGCAATATACCGGGCTATTTAATGATAATAATTTCCTTGGAACTCTTATTCAGTATATTGGCTTCCCGGGCTCCGACTACCACAATATCTTCAATCCTCACACCAAAGTTATCCTTCAAGTAGATGCCCGGCTCAATGCTAAAAGCCATTCCCTCCTCCAGAATCTGTTTGTTACCGGTTCTGATATAAGGTGCCTCATGTACGCTGATTCCGATACCATGCCCTGTTCTGGTGAGAAAGAATTCACCATAACCTTCCCTGCTAATAACCTCTCTTGCCGCTTTATCTACCTCCTCAGCGCTAACCCCAACTCTTACCTTAGCTTCTGCAGCCCTGTTGGCTTTTAAGACAATATCATAGACCTTTTTTTGTTCTTCAGTAGCCTCTCCCACAAAAACAGTTCTGGTTGTATCTGAATTATAACCCTCATATTGACAGCCAAAATCCATGATGATTATGTCCTGTTCCTGGATTACCCGGGAATCATCGCAATAATGGGGCATAGAGCTATTGGGACCTGAGGCCACAATAGGAGTAAAGGCCAAACCTGCCCCTTTTTCAGCAAATAGCTCCTCTATTTTCTCTTTAACATCTTTTTCGGTCATACCCGGGGAAATATAGTCTATGATTTTTTCTGCCACCTCATCAGCCCATCGGGCAGCCTGCTGCAATTTTTCTACTTCGCTTTGGTCTTTTTTGATTCTTAGTAATTCCAATACCTCGTGTCCATTAACATACTTTGCCGGTAGCTCATCCATAATATCAATTAAATCTATCCCTCTAATGGCGCTGTTGATGGCAATCCTCTTTCCGGCCAGTTGGTATTTCTGATTGGCTTTATTAATGGCATCCAGGAAGCTTTCACTGTCTGCCCATACCAGAATGTCGGTTTTACTTCCCAGGTTTTTCTCTGCCTCTTCAAGATACATCTGTGGAGAAATATGGAAATAATTTCCATCAGCTAAGAAAAAGAGAGCCTGAAATCTCTCACAAACATGCACATTAAAACCAGTTAGGTAGTATAGATCATCTGAGGGTCCAATTATCAGGGCATCAATATTATTCTTGACCATCAATTCCTGAAGAATGCCGGCATATTTTTTTTTAAGCATATTTAATTCCTTTCCATCGATATTGGTCTATTTGCTCTAACAAATTAACTATTAAAGAACATCGGTATCCAGCTGTTTTCTCATAGCCTGAACCCTTTTATTCCAGGCGTGTAATCCTAAAGCCACTCCAATAACTCCATAGGAGATAAAGGCTCTGAAAAACTCCCCTATCTGGGCATCTCCGAAAAGATTATTTCCTGCCTTTGGTGATACTATAAACAGGGTATGAAACAGGATAATACCTAAAATAGCCTGGCCACTGGTAGCCTTGGTAACAGATGCACCACCTAACAGTATAGCCGCAATCGAAAATGTGGCTATTTGCACATGGCTTCCATAGGTAGAGAGTGTTCCGATATTCTGCAGGAAAATAATCTGACCCCAGGCCGCAAAAACAGTGGAAAGAATCATGGCAATTGTTCTGGTCCGGTCTACATTTATCCCTGATATCTGGGCAATACTCATATCATGGCCAATAGTCCTAAAATCCTGCCCCAATTTGGTCTTCATAATTAATTCATTAAAAGCCCAGATAATGGCAATGAACAGAGTAGTTACCATGGGTAGTTTTACCGACTTTAAGAGTGACGGAGATTTAATGACATAGAGGCTTGTTCCCAGAATTAATAACATGATAATAATAAGGGTAACAAATCTAAAATTATCTACTCCCTCATACCCTCTTTTCTTCTTTAAATAATAGTTTATTACCAGGCCAATGATTGTTATTACCGCAATGACTGCTAAGACATTAAAGAGAGGATATTTTAATACATCATCCAGGGCATATTTTATACCGGTTTTGGTAGCTAAGTCTATGGTATTCCTGATGCCAATTCCTCTGCTTAAGACCATATCCGGATCTTTCAATGGAATTAAAGTACCCACTAAAAAGAGAAGGATAAATTGATAAACTCCATTGGCAAAAAACCCGGCAATCATACTGGTTATCATTTCCTGGCCTTTGGTTCTATTGAGCAGCATAGCTGTGACAACTCCAAAAAGAATAGCGATAGGGGTGGAAAGCAGGATGCTCAGCATAAAACCATTGAACCCGGCAATTTTATAATGGGTGACAATCAAGATACCAAATTGTCCTGCCATTGCTCCAATTACTATACCAAAGTTAAGTCCGAGGCCGGCGATGACCGGGATAACGAGGGCAAGCACTAAAAAAGAGTTTCTGGTTATTCTCGACAATAGTGTGTTTACAATAAATACCGCTGGTAATTGTGAGAAATACACTCCGGCCAGACAGATGATAATAAATAATATAGGGACACTGTTATCAAATACCAGTCTCTTAATTTTAGTGGATAGTGTGGTCTGGGCTATTTTCAGCCTATTCTGATTCAGTTCAGCCATTTTATGATTCACCCCCCATCTTAGTCAACGCATAAAGGATTATCCCGTTTTGCACTATCGTTCTGAGCATCTCTGATAGATTCCCTTCCGGAAACATCTGATTGGCAACCGGTAAGGCAACCGTTAATAATCCCTGGAATAAAAAAGTCCCTATTATGACATGCGATATAGTGACTTTGGAGGTGGACGCTCCTCCAATCAATACTGCTGCCGCAGCCGGGAAAGCCATATAGAGTGGAGCCAAGTAAAGCTGAAGGAAACCAAAGCTTAGTGAGTACACAATAACTCCGATTGCTCCTAAAATGGTGGAAAGGATAGTTCCGATAATCCTGTTTTTATCCACATTAATACCTGAAGCAGCAGCAAATTTAGGATTAGCCCCAGCTGCACTCATTTCAATACCTGCTTTACTTCTGGCAAAAAGCCACACTACAAAACAACTTCCCAGAAAAAAGAGCAGCAATCCGGTAGGTATATAAACCTTACCTAGATAAAACCCCCATAATTTGTTTAGCACCTCTCCAAAGGTTGATGCTAAAGACACAGTGACTCTTAGCCCTTTACCTATAGGCCATCTCATTTCAGGATGCTGAAAGGGCAAGGTTACCCACCCTATCTGAAAGAAAGATACGATAGAAAAGCCGGTATAAGTAGCTACTAACATTTCAGATCCTTTTATTTTATTGAGAAGCAAGCCATACGCCCAACCCGATAATATAGCCAGTGGTATAGAGATAATTATGGAAGAAATAAAACCATAGCCCAAAATGGGAGAAGTCAGACCAAATTCGATAGTTATTAGGGTACCAAGTAATCCACAAATAATACCTACAGGTAGAGCAAAATTTGGACCGGTACCACATTGTATCGCCGGTACCATAGCCAGGGAAAGCACCCCGAACATACCAAACCTCCTGATTACATCAGAAGCAAGTAAACCCATTGGTTGATCTAATAAAATTGCTGCTATCCAGATAACAGCAAATAGGAGACTGATAATAAGTCTGGGTAAACCAATTCTTTTGATAATTTTATTAAATATTTCCATCATTCAGGTTTACCTCCTGATCTGAAAGGTTTTGATATTCACCAGCCATCATAAGGCCAAATTCACGGTCACTACTGCTGGCTTTAAGGATTCCGGCAACCTTTCCATTAAAAATGATTGCTATTCGATCACAGATAGACCGTAGTTCCACCAGTTCACTGGAGGTCATTATAATGGTCATGCCCAGCTCCTTGTTTAATTTTAACAGTAAATCGAGAACCAGCTTTTTTGCTCCCACATCTATTCCACGCGTTGGTTCTGAAACAAATAAAATTTCCGGATCCAGGCCTAAGGCTCTGGCTACACATACCTTCTGCTGGTTACCCCCGCTGAGTTGTCTGGTTAGCTGTTGTGGACGGGTACATCTTATATCTAAATCTTTTATAACCTTATTAGCATATTCTCTGATATTCTTATCATCAAGCTGACTAAAAAATCCCATTCTTTTCAAAAACTTTCCCTTAGTCTGCATGGTAGTAAAGACAATATTGAGTTCTATGGAAGAATCTAATAATAATCCCACTCCCCTCCTATCCTCAGAAACAAAGGATAGTCCTTTTTTCAGAGAATTTTTGGTATTATTGAGGGGTAATTTCTCTCCTTTAAAATAAACTTCGCCGGTACTGGGATACAATCCCATGATTCCATTGGCAATCCCAACTTTTCCCTGACCAGCCAAACCGCCAATTCCAAAGATTTCACCTCTGCAAATCTCTAAATCTACTCCATTTACTTTTTCTCCAGGCATATTTACCTGCAAGTCATTAACTTTTAAAACTATTTCTTTATCCTGACACTCCCTTAACTCTTCAGACTTGCCCTTTAAATCGATTTTTCTTCCCACCATGATTTCGGCAAGTTCAGCAACACTGGTCTCACAGCTTTTTTTAACCGCTGCCAACTCACCATCCCTTAAAACAGTAATATTATCTGCTATTTGCAAAACTTCGCTTAGCCGGTGGGTAATAAAAAGAATTGCTATTCCGGATTCAGCCAATTTTTTTATGGAAGAAAGAAGGTGATCAGCTTCGCTTTCAGCTAACACTGCAGTAGGCTCATCGAATACCAGTAATTTGAGGCCTGTTTTGTCAATCTCCCTGGCAATTTCAACAAATTGCATATGCCCTACCGGTAATCCCGCAATGGTCACCCATTCATCAATTGTAAGCCCTACTCTATTCAAGGCTTTTCTGGCATCTTTTGCCATAGAGTTAATATTGAGAGTTTTTAGTCTGTCACTTCTGAGAACTTTACTGATTAAGTTATCCTGTGTAGTCTCCCTGTTAATCTTAATATTTTCAGTAATAGTAAAATCAGGTATGAGCATAAATTCTTGATGCACCATACCTATACCCATCTTCATTGCTTCAAAAGGAGATTTTATATCCACTTTATCACCATTAAGATAGATTTCACCAGAAAATCCGCCAGTAGAATGAATAACCGGCATTCCAAAGAGTGTATTCATCAGGGTCGATTTTCCAGCACCATTTTCTCCTATTAGCCCGTGGATTTCCCCTCTTCGTACTGATAAGCTAACCCCTTTCAGGACCTGATTACCATAATATTCCTTATCAATACTTTTCATTCGTAAAACATAGTCTTCGGCCATTCAATTACCACCTTCCTGATTAATCAAAAGGTAAGGTTGCTCTTGAGCAACCTTACCTTTTTCGAAAGTCTTTAGTCTGGAATATCCTGGTTCGAATGATTAGAAAGTAATGTAATCAAGTAATACCACTAAGAAGTTATCATAGGTAACTCCTTCATGCTCAAAAGCTTTGAGATTAATGTCCACACCGGCATATTCCTTAAACTTCTGCACCAGCATAGGGATATCCATTTTTTCAGTGAATTTTCCTGCGATCCAATCTTTGGCATACTCTGCGCCACCTTCAATAAACATCATAGCTACAGGTGCCGGCCAGGTAGAGGTTCTTCCAGTCATTCCTCTTTCCGCCATAATTTTAGTGATTTCATCAATGGCATACTGCAGATTCCCCATCTTATCTTCCGGTATTTCCATACCTAAAGCTGAGGGGAAGCCATGGTAAGGCGATGGACAGCAGGGTTGTGCATAAAGAGCTCCAGTAGATACCACAGCACTGATGAGGGGTATCTGCTGAGAGCAGTTGGTACTGAAGAAGCAGGTGTCTTTACCATATTTTTCTACCATTCTAGGTACATCTTCCAATATAAACTGCTGAGAACCGGTTATACCTGCATCACCAGTCGGGTCAGGCGAGGTGGCATCCACAAATTCCAGGCCAAGGCGAGCACATTCCGACTTTAGTATTTCTCTTCTGGCAGACAGAGTCAGAAAAGCCATATGCCTGGGGAAGGAATAGTGTACCAGAACTTTAGCTCCCAGTTTTTTTGCTTGAGTGGGAATGGTGTAACCCATCCCGACATCATCAGCTGCTAAGGCAATATCAGCTCTGGGGGCAATAACCGGCGGGTCATCATGAGGTGTTCCCACTATAATAAGCAGGTCATCTCTTAATTCTTTTACCGTGTCAATACCCGGTGAGGTCCCCGGAACTGCCTGACAGATAATTAAGGCCTTTACATCCGGGTCGGAAGCCATACTGACCATATTGGCAATAGTAGTCTCCTGCTCATCCATGAACTTATCCGGGTAAGTCATGACAATAATGTGCTCTGGGCCATATTTAGCCAGAACATTCTGTGCAGCTCTAAACTCTTCTTCATTTTGGGTAACGGTGCTGGTTAAAATACCTATTTTCCACTTATCCTGTCCCATTGCTGAAAAGGTCATCAGTGTCAATGCAAATACTACAGTTAAAACGAGCAATAAACTTTTTCGGTAGTGATTCATTTTATTTCCTCCAAATTATTTTTATTTTTTTGAGAACCAGACTGAATACCTATTAATATGTAGTTAACAATCTGATAGTACTATATTTTATGTGCACACCTCCTTCTAAGTTTTATTATCTCCAGACCATTATGATAGGAATGTTAAGTAAA
>JAKPKS010000189.1 GCA_029553585.1 Candidatus Atribacteria bacterium
ATTAAATGGTCAGGAGAGATTATGAATAAAAGTTGGGATGAAAATTATGAAAAACCTGTAAACGAAGAGTTAAAAGAACTATTGACTCCATTACAATATGAAGTAACACAGGAAAATGGTACCGAGATGCCTTTCCAGAATGAATTCTGGGATAATAAAAGAGAGGGTATCTATGTAGACATTGTTTCCGGAGAACCACTCTTTAGCTCAACAGATAAGTTTGATTCAGGAACTGGCTGGCCCAGTTTTTCCAAACCAATAGAGGGTACTGTTCTAATTGAAAAGGAAGACCATACCCATTTTATGACCAGAACTGAAGTGAGGAGCAGATATGCCGATTCGCATTTAGGACACCTTTTTCCTGATGGCCCTACTCCCACAGGCCTTCGTTACTGTATTAATTCAGCAGCATTACGTTTTATTCCGAAGGAAGATTTAGAACAAGAGGGTTATGGCGCATACCTGCACCTGTTTTAAAAAATTGGCTCTTAGCAGAAGATGGATAAGTTTAAATCTGTGAAACAGCTAATTCGCTTGTTTTTAAAGTTGCTAAAAAATTGAACCTCTAAATAGGCGGAAGAAAGATTTGTTTTTTCCAGAACTGGGGGATAATAAACAATGAGTAAAGAGGTAATAAAAGAGGAAATTCATTTAGAACATTCCAGTTTAAGATACCCTTTGCCGGAAGGTCTGTTAAAAGAATTAGCTATGGAATTGCCCTCCATAAATGAGTATCCCGGTGGGGGAGAATACCGTCTGCTGAGAACTGAACTTGCACGCTATACCGGTACCTCCTGTGGTTCAGTCTTGCCAGCTAATGGTTCTGATGAAATAATTGAGGCGGTTACCAGAGCTTTTGGTAAAAAATTAATCCTCATTCCTGTTCCCACCTTTTCCCAGTACGAGGTTAGTGCCGACCGAAACGGATTTGCTAAAAAATTAGTTAACTCTTTAAAGGGCTGTAATTATCAGTTAGACTATACTGCCGATGATTTAAAAAAAGCCAGTCTGGTCTGGATCTGTAATCCTAACAATCCTACCGGTAATGTAATTCCACGAAAGGATATAATAAAAGTATTGCATCTCACCTCCGGTATAGTAGCAGTAGATGAATGTAATTATGAGTATGCCGGCGAAACGGTGGTTGATTTGCTGGGGCAGTATCCCCATCTGGTGATTTGCCGCAGTTTTTCTAAAAACTTTGGCTTAGCCGGATTGAGATTGGGTTTCGCGCTATCATCACTTAAAAATATACATGAAATTGCTGGTTACCTTCAGGTGTTCAGAGTCAATAAGATGGCTGAGACAGCGGGCATTAAGGTATTAAAATACTTGGATTATTTTCAAGAAATATGGCAGGAGATTGCCCTGGTCAGAGAAAATTTTGTTTCTGGTTTAAGGGATTTAGGTGTGAAAACTTTTACCTCCAGGACTAATTTTGTACTGGCGGATTTTATTACTGAGGAAAATACCAGGAGGGTGTGCCAATATTTGCAAAGTGAGAATATTTTTTCCTGTCCTTCCTGGGGTGAGGAGTGTACCGGATTGGAGAAACATTACCTGCGTTTTACCATCGGTACTAACAAAGAGATGAACTTAGTGCTGGAATTATTGGCCGGAATTTTAAAATAAGTTTTTTGGTTGATGAAAATATAACTTTTCTGGAGAATTTTCAAATTGAAAAGTTTTAATTGTCAATTGAAGAAAAGAATAATTTTAATATTTATAACTTTCCTTCTCTTAATATCCTCAATATTCTTATTTTCCCATAAAATAGAAGCCCAATCCCACCATGGCCAATCAGAAAAACAGCTGAGAGTTTTTCAGCTTTCCTATGCTCTAGAAAAAGAAGATAGTTTTCCTAGACAGAATGCCTATTTTAACAATGCCCTTAATTATATGGAAAATATGCATCTCGGTTCAGCAATAGAGGAGCTGGGAAAGATTGAATATAATAGTCTCTATATTCCTCTATACCTTAAAAGCCGGCTCTTAAAGGCCCATTGCTATGAAAAGTTGGAACGGTGGGAAGCAGCCATTATACTCTATCAGAATCTGCTGAAAGAAGTGCCACTTCTCCCGGAATATGTTCTTTATTTACTGGGCAGAGCTTATCAACAGGTTAATGATACATTTAATGCCCGCAAATCCTTTTTGGAGATAATTAACCGGAATCCTGAAAGTGGAATAATACCTATTCTGCAATACCAGTTAGCATTACTCGATCTGGAAAATGGGCTGTGGGAAGAGTTTTGGCAGGAAGGCTATACTGCGGCTCAAAACTCTCCGGAAGATAAATTCAAAGCAAAAGTTTTAACTAAGGTAAGCGATGTTTTGTGGGAAAAAGGCGAATTGGTTACCTCTCTTCTTTACCTGAAAGAGATTATTGAAAACCGTTATGAGAAGGGGAAAACTTCCTTCCAGGAAAACTTATTCCTTAGCAGATTTCAGGTATTAAAACAGCAAAACAAAATAGAAATTCCTGTAGAGCTCTTATTATTTTTTGCGGATACTTTGTATAGCTATCGAAGATTTAAAGTAGCAGAGACTATTTATGAGGAAATAATCGAAAAATATGGTGAACAGATCGATTTAGCTCAGGTGTATTATCAGAGAGCGAGAGCAATCTACTATCAAGGTGAGTATGAAAGGGCGCTTCAGGAGTGTCTTAATATCTTAGAGAGATTTGACCAGGAAGAGGTAAAAGTGAAGACCTTGTTTCTCTATGCCGGCGGCTTGCTGTCTACCGGAAATCGTGACAGGGCAGCTGAACAATACCAAAAAATCATTACTTCCTTTCCTGAAAGTTCTTTTGCCCCTTTATCTTATCTTCGTCTTTCAGAGATTGAGTTTTTGCAAGACCGGAAAGTGGAAGGCATATCTTTTCTGAAACAGCTACTGAATGCCTACCCTGAATCAGCAACAGCCCAGGAAGCTGCCTGGAAATTAGCCCGCTATTATACCAATAATGGTTTTACTAATGAGGCATTATTCTATTATCAGTTTATCTATCAATACTTCCCGCAGAGCAATCAGACTGATGATGCCTTATACTGGATGGGAAAGTTGACCTATGCAGACAATAGAGCAGAGGGGCTCAAATGGTATGAGAAGCTATTAAATCAATTTCCTGATAGTTATTATTCTTTTCAAGTCCTACCTGAGGTTAGAGATTTTTCTTATAATCTGGAAAATCTACTGGCAGAAAACAGAGAGATTTCTCTCTCACAATTTAAGGAAGATTATTTTCCCCTGAATAAATCAGCGCAGTTATCGGTCTATAAAATAGAGATATTGAATTTGCTTGAGCTATATGAGGAAGCTGCCTTGGAAATCCATGCTGCCCTTAAACACGAACCGAACAATGCCTATCTGCAATTTTTGCTTATCCAAGCCTATGCCCAAGCCGGGGAATACTATCTATCAAATAGCTATGCTCAGACCCTGCTCAATTATTTTTTAAGTATTGATGCGAAGGGGATTCCTATAGCAATATGGGAATACAGTTTCCCCCTTTATTACCGGGAACAGGTTAGGAAAAGTGCAGCTAATTTCCATTTAGATCCTTTTCTGGTTTGGTCAATCATAAGGGAGGAGAGTCACTATAATCCTGGCAGTGAGTCCAGAGCTGGTGCCAGAGGGTTAATGCAGATTATCCCTTCTACCGGTGAATGGATTGCCGAAAAGCTTTCTTATCAGGAATTTGAATATGATTTTCTTTTTGAGCCAGAGCTCAATATCAATTTTGGCTGCTGGTATTTACAATATTTACAGGAACGGTTTTCTAAAAATGAAATTCTAATCATTTCAGGATATAATGCAGGGCCAGGCATCACCCAGCAATGGATTGATAGTATGGATATTAAGGATAAGGATGTTTTTGTGGAGAATATTCCTTATCAAGAGACCTCCGAGCATATTAAGAAGGTAATGCGTTCTTACTTAATCTATCATCTGATCTATAAAAATTAACTTAAATATATTTCAAAATAGAACAGAAAATTGACATTGTAATAAAAAAACCATAAAATAGATTATAAATAAAAATTTACTTATCTTAAAATCAGGTAAGTTAGTTTGATGAAAGATAATAGAAATATGGGAGGAGATAGAAATGGAAGAGTATTTAACTGCAAAACAGGTCGCAGGATATCTGCAGGTTAAACCCCTTACTATCTATCAGTGGGCAAGGGAAGAAAAGATCCCGGCTATAAAAATTGGCCGAATCTGGCGTTTTAAAAAAGAGGCAATCGATAGTTTTTTAGAAGAACAACAGAGCGGAAAGAATTCTAAGATATAGCAAAACAGAGCAGACAGTTTTTCTGTTATAGTTTTTTACTGACGTTGTTCACTAAAATTAGAGTAATATTTTTTTAAAAAAACCTTGCTTTTTTTTAAATAAGTGCATTATAATGTTGTAAATGTGATAACCATTCCTTTTTCACTTGGTATGTGCAATTAGGAATAACTCTTCTTTTAACCCAGTTGGTGATACTTGAAAATTTAATAAAATTGTTAGGTGTTATAGAAGAATGTATTTCCAAAAACATACTCTTACCTATAAAGCCTGGCTAATAGCATATCCATTACTTACAATCTTTTTTCTGATCACCCTTTCTTCGGTGGTATTAGCCCAACAGGATTATATAGATTATAAAATACAACAAGGCGATTGCTTGTGGACCATTGCCAAGCAATTTCAATTGTCCATTCAGGAAATTGCCAATACTAATAGTTTGGATATAGGGGAAACCTTACAACCGGGCTTTCTTTTAAAAATACCTCAAAATGAGTCCAATAAACCCACTTCTGGAAAATCAGATACCAATATAATTCATAAAGTAAAAAAAGGTGAAAACCTCTGGGATATTGCTCAACAATACCATTTGTCCCTGGAATACTTGTCCAGAGTTAATGAATTACAAAAACCAAATGCATTATATATTGGCCAAGAGATTAAGATTCCTTTAAGCGGTGAGAGCGAGCAAGAAGAACTTGCCAGTACTGCATGTGACCGACAAACAGTACTATCTTTTCAGGAGGAAAAAGCTGATTTAAAGGACATTACCAGCAGCTTAAATCAGGGATTTAGAGAAACGTTCAATGAAATCCCTTATGTGGTTAAGCCAGGCGAAAATTTGTGGATAATTGCTCAACAATACCAGGTTTCCTTAAACGAACTTTCCGCTGCCAATAGTTTAGAAAATGAAGAAAGGCTTTCCATTGGTCAAATTATTAAAATTCCTTTAAGGGGAAAGGAAGTTGAAACTAAGGCAGTAAAGACCGATGATGAAGAGGAACCTGTTTCTAATTGTATAGAACATATTGTAGTTTATGGAGAGAATATTTCCATTATTGCGCAGAAGTATCACCTTCCAGTAGAAACTCTCTGCCAGCTTAATCAGATTTCCCTGAAGGATTACATTTACCCAGGGCAAAGACTTAAAATAAAAGTGAGTGAACAGGTTTTGCCTGAAATTGCTTTGCAGGAAGATTTAGGAAATAACCAAAACACTACAAAGGCAAATGAACAAAAAACAGAATTAGAAACGGTTTATTATACAGTTCAGCCAGGTGATACTTTATGGGATATTGCTCAACGGCATTGTGTGTCCATAGAAGGAATTGTCGCAGTTAATTACTTAACCAGTAAAGATAAATTATCGGTAGGTCAAAGATTGCAAATTCCTGCTATTGGCGGAGACAGTATAAAAAAACAGATTATTGAATACACTGTAGTTAAGGGTGATTCCTTGTGGAATATTTCTCAAAAATTTAATGTAAAGATGCATGAAATTATTAATTTGAACCAGCTTCAGAATGTGACACAACTTTCTATTGGACAAAAATTGAACATACCTTCATCAGAGGTAGTTGCACAAGAAAGTACTGGCACCTCAGTTGTAACACAGAAAATTGAAACCAAAGATATTATACATATTGTGCAGAAAGGGGAAACTCTCTGGCAAATTGCTCACAGATATCAGGTTACTTTACAGTCTATCACCAATGCCAACCGTATTTCTGAGAATAGCAAAATACTTGTGGGACAAAAGCTGGTTATACCCAATGCGCGAACTATTCCCGGTGCCAGTGGCTCACCCTCTTTTATCTGGCCTCTAAATGGACTGATTACCTCTCACTACGGGCTCAGGACTCTGGGTGGCCGTAGCGACTACCATACTGGTATTGATATTGGCTGTTGTACCGGAACCTCGATAAGAGCCGCAGAGAGCGGAAAGGTGAGCTTTGTAGGTACTCTAAGCGGATATGGCAAAACTATTATTATTGATCATGCTGGTGGATATTCCACCGTCTATTCCCACAACTCCACAAATTTAATGAATAAGGGTGACAATGTAAATAAAGGAGATATTATTGCCCGGGTTGGTACAACCGGTAATGCCACCGGCCCTCATCTGCACTTCGAAGTCAGAGTAAATGGAAAACCTGATAACCCGCTTAATTACTTACCCTGATTTTTATATCTATTTATTTAATACCTGTTTTTGTTAGTTGATACTCTTTCTGTATTTCCGTTTTACCATATAAAAATATTTCCACCCTATCTATTAAAATAATTATTTTTCAATGATAATATTATGATAAGGAAAAGAACGGGAAAAAAAATAATCAGATAAATAAAAGGAGAAGGATTAATGAATACAAAAACCAATATCATTGATGGTAAAGCCATTGCCGATATTATTGGAAATGAATTAAAAGCAGAGTCTGCCCTATTTTTTCAAAAAAAGAAGATAAAGCCACATTTATCTGTAATAATTGTGGGAAGCGACCCAGCTGCTTTATTTTATGTCCGGATGATAGAGAGAACCTGTCAAAAGGTTGATTTTGAGTTTACCAAGCACGCGCTTCCTGAGGAGACCACTGAGGAAGGATTATTGTCTTTACTAAAAGGTTTGAATGAAGATGAAGCCATTCATGGCATAATAGTGCAAACACCTCTTCCCAAACAGATTAATGAGGACCATATCCGGGAAGCGGTACATCCGGGAAAAGATGTAGACTGTTTTAATCCCGTCAATATGGGTAAATTAGCGATGGGGAATCCTGATTTTTTACCCTGTACTCCCAATGCCGTTTTTGAGATATTGAAAAGAGAAAAGATTGCCGTAGAGGGTAAACATGTAGTTATTGTGGGAAGAAGCAGTGTGGTGGGCAAACCACTGGCACTCATCCTGCTTTTAAAACAGCCTGATGCCAATGCCTCAGTAACCGTATGTCATTCACGGACTAAAGATCTGGCTTCACTATGTCGCCAGGGAGATGTGGTGGTGGCAGCGGTAGGGGTAGCAAGACTGGTCAAGGGCAATATGGTTAAACAGGGTGCAGTGGTAATTGATGTAGGTACCAATGAAGAAGGGGGAAAATTGGTGGGAGATGTTGATTTTGAAGAAGTTTCACCTCTTGCCTCTAGAATTACCCCTGTTCCGGGTGGGGTAGGACCGGTTACCAATATGATGCTTATGAAAAATACCTTGCAGGCTGCCCAGAAAAAATTACTTTCCTAATCTTTGGAACTCGTTTTTTTCTTTCTCTTTAATTTTTCTAAATTAATCATTAAGGCCGTAATATCGGAAGGGGTTATTCCTGGTATTCTTTGCGCCTGACCTAAGGATATCGGCCTTATTTCATTGAATCTTTGAATACCTTCCCGGGATATTCCGTATAGTTTTGTGTAGTCAATATTTTCAGGTATTCTATAATGTTCATTTTTCTTAAATCTTGCCACCTCTTCTTCCTGCCTCTTCAGATAGCCGGAGTATTTTACCTGAATCTCTACCTGATTGACTATCTCGGTATTTAATTGAGGTCTTTCCACGTCTAGAACTGAAGTATTAGCATAATTTAATTCCGGGCGGGTTATCAAATCAGCCAGAGTGACCTGTTTTTGCAGGGGAGGGGAGTTTAGTTGTTCCAGTTTTTTGTTAGTATCTTCATTGGGATATACCTTTAAGTTGCCAATCCTCTCTATCTCTTTTGCTATAGCTTCTTTTTTAACTAAAAATTTTTGATACCTCTCCTCTGAGATTAGACCATACTGGTAACCATAGGGAGTCAGTCGTAAATCGGCATTATCTTGACGTAACAGGAGGCGGTATTCGGCAAGACCGGTTCTGAGGCGATATGGTTCAGAAACCCCCTTGGTAACCAGGTCATCTATCTCTACGGCAATATAAGCTTCAGAACGATCCAGTACAAAAGGTTCGCTATGATTCAGTAATTGAACAGCATTAATACCGGCAATAAGTCCCTGTTCAGCCGCCTCTTCATAACCTGAGGTTCCATTAATCTGTCCGGCTAAAAAAAGACCTTCTATTTTCTTTGTTTCCAATGAATACTTAAGCTGATAGGGTAAAATTACATCATATTCAATGGCATATCCATAACGGGTTATCTCGCAATCTTCCAGTCCTTTAATGGTGTGTAATGCCTCTATCTGTGCAGCAGGGGCAGACTGGTAAAAAACCCCTGTACATATATTTCTTCAGTGGCCTCACTCTCCGGTTCTAAAAAAAGCTGATGCGAGGTATGGTGAGGGAAACGGACGATCTTGTCTTCAATGGTAGGACAATAGCGGGCAGCCGTACTATCTATTGTTTTATTCAGGAGGGACACCTGTTCCAGATATTTTTCAATTATGTGTTGAGTCTCAGCGGTGGTACGGGTGGTATAAACACTGTGCTTATGGTAAATCTTCTTTTCTGATTCATCTGAAAAAGCCAATGGCTCGCTCGCGCTTTTTTGTTCATCTAATACAGAAAAATTAATACTCCTGCGTAGAAGGCGAGGAGGTGTAGAGGTATTAAAACGAGTGGTTTTAAAGTCTAAAGCCCCAAGTTGATTAGCAAGCTCCTGGGAGGCAAGTTCACCCTCCCGACCGGCATTGAAGCATACTTTCCCCATATATATTTTGCCATTTAAAAAAGTACCAGCGGTTATGATAACTGCAGGTGCAAAAAAACGGACACCGCCCCTGGTCAGTACACCCTCTGTTTTATTCCCCTTAATCAGAATCTGTGAGACCATTTCCTGTATCAGAGTCAGGTTTGGTTGATTTTGAATAGTCTTAATCATCTCTTCTTTATAAATATTCTTATCTACCTGAGCTCTCAGTGCCCACATAGCCGGCCCCTTACTGGTATTGAGCATACGGATATGGAGTGTAGCCTTATCGGTATTTTTGGCTAATTCCCCGCCTAAGGCATCAATCTCTTTAGCTACATGTCCTTTCCCAGGGCCTCCAATTGACGGATTACAGGGCAAGAGGGCAATATTGTCAATATTTGAGGTGACCAATAAGGTATTAGCCCCACGGCGGGCAGCTGCCAGGGCTGCCTCGCACCCGGCATGGCCGGCACCGACAACTATAACATCATATTGATAAAAGG
>JAKPKS010000204.1 GCA_029553585.1 Candidatus Atribacteria bacterium
CATGCATAAATGCGCAGGCAATTACTAAAAGAACTCCCTCTTTTTCTCTTCTTTCCAAACCCATAATAATTTACTATCTTTCTTTTTAATTTAATCTTTTTTTTACTAATTTATTAATCTAAATATTTTTGGCATCTGACACCATCAAGGTCAGCTATGTATTATCTGGTTTAACCTTGAGCATCTCTAATCCAATTTGAACCATTCTCCCCTTCCTGACCTGATTTAAAAAATAATCAGGAGATTGCCCCCTGATTATTTTCTCAGCCCCATATAAAATATTATCATAGTAGTATCTTTAATATAAACAAAACCACCCTTAGATACTTACCCTAATATTTAATATCTTTCTTTTGCTTCTCTCTATATTACTCTTTATTACTCTTTTTTAATTGTTTACCTTGTATACTTCATCCCCATCCCTGACTCTGTCTCTTACCTTAATACCAACTGAATCACCTGCACGGGCAGAGTCTACTGCATTACGGTCAATCTGCAATGAAGCGATCTGTTGCTCAAAATCAGTAGTATGGCCGGAAAAATACAGGGTATCTCCTACCTTAATTTCCCCTTCTTCAATCTCTATAGCTGCCACACCGATTTTGGCAAAATAACTTACCACATGACCTATTAAAAACCTTTCCACTTTTTTATCCTCCTTTCCCTGCTAATTTTTTAATCTTTATCTTAATCTTAATAAAAATTATAAAATATCAAACAGAATTCGTTTTTCAGGCTAATGTTTGTGCAAATTTCAATGTATTCTAATAAGCCCGGCCAAAATAGACTAAAGTGGAAGACTCCTTACCACAGTAGATGCATTTTCCTTTTTCTGCCTTCCCCTCATGCTCCTCTAATGGGATACAGCGAATGGTGGCTTTGGTATCTATCTTAATCTGCTCTTCACATTGCTCATCTCCACACCAGTAAGCCTTTATAAATCCACGTTTCTCCTCTATTATCTTTTTAAACTCTTCATAATCATCCGTAAATCTGGTATTCTCTTCTAACCGTACTTTGGCCTGCATAAATAAATTGTTCTGCATATCAGGAATCCACCTTTCCAGAGTGGAAACCAGATCCTGCTCAGCCACTACTACCTTATTACCCTTATCTCTTCTCACTGCGGTAACCTGTTTATTAGCCAGGTCACGTGGACCAATCTCTATGCGAACCGGCACCCCTTTCATCTCCCACTCATTAAATTTCCAGCCCGGGGTATAAAGGTCTCGGTCATCAAGCTCCACTCTGAACTTCTCTTCCAGCAGTACCTTATATTCTTTGGCTTTCTGTAGTACCTCCTGTTTGGTAGCATCAAAGAAGATAGGTACAATCACCACCTGTGTGGGGGCAACTTTAGGAGGCATCTTTAAGCCCCTCTCATCTCCATGCACCATAATAATTCCACCCACCAATCTGGTGGAGGTACCCCAGGAGGTAGTCCAGACAAACTGTTCCTGCTGATTTTCATCCAGAAAGCGGATATCAAAAGCCTGAGCAAAGTTTTGGCCTAAATTATGAGAAGTACCAGCCTGCAATATCTTCCCATCCCCCATTAATGCTTCCAGGGTATAGGTATGCAGGGCACCGGCAAATTTTTCCTTATTACTCTTTCTTCCGATAATCACCGGGATAGCAAGGTCCTGTTCTATATAATCCTTATAAACAATAAGTATCTTTAAAGTCTCTTCTTCTGCCTCCTCCAGATTCTTATGGGCAGTGTGTCCCTCCTGCCAGAGGAATTCTGTAGTTCTCAAAAAGGGGCGGGTTACCTTCTCCCAACGTACAATATTAGCCCATTGATTGATTAAAACCGGCAGGTCACGCCAGGAATGAATCCATTTGGCATAAAGACTGCCAATAATTGCCTCAGAGGTGGGCCTGACAGCCAATCTTTCTTCCAACTTTTCATTCCCGCCATGGGTAACCCAGGCTACCTCAGGGGCAAATCCTTCCACATGTTCTGCTTCCTTTTTTAAAAAACTTTCCGGGATAAAGAG
>JAKPKS010000213.1 GCA_029553585.1 Candidatus Atribacteria bacterium
ACATTGGAAGGTGTTTTTAACAAGCGAATTATTTCTTCTGCAGTGGCTTTCTCAGGATTGATGACATAATCAATTCCCATTTTTTCTTTGGAAAGCGAGTTATTATACATATATTCAGTATTTCTGATTCGGGCAATAGTCTTACCTACCTTAAACTGTTTTGCAGTCATACAGGCTATCATATTAACCTCATCAATTCGGGTAACGGCAATAAGCAGATCGGCATCTTTAATACCTGCCTGTTCTAAAACCCGTACATTAGCGCCGTTTCCCACTATAGTCAGGATATCAAGACTGCTATCTAAATCTCTGCTGATCTCTTCTCGTTTATCAATAACCGTTACATCATGGTTTTCCATTGATAAAGTTTTGGCTATCTGAATTCCCACTTTACCTGCACCAATAATTATAACCTTCAAAATAATTTCCTCCTTAATAAAAACAACAATACACTGGCAAGCTATCTGGATACCTTAAGCAATCAACATGATTAATCAGTAGTTAAAAGTATTATGCTGAACTAATCTGGGAATTGTATACCCTTTTTGGGCGCTTGTCAATCAGAGTCTGGAAATATAATTGAAATTCATTATATATATTATACTATATAATTATAGTAATAAAATTTAGTTTTTTAAGAATATTGGTGTAGAATTAATGAGGTTTCCCATAATACTTTCTCAAAAAATATTGTAACAGTGCAAAAGGTTTAGTAAAAAAGGGAAGGCTTATGATAAAAAATTCCAGTAAAAAGATTAAACTATTGCTTATAAACCCCTGGATATATGATTTTACTGCCTATGATTTTTGGTCAAAACCATTGGGATTACTCTATATTGCAGCAATTTTAAGGAAAGTAGGGTACCATATAGATTACTTAGATTGTCTGGATCGTTTTGACCCGGTTTTGACAAAAAATTTTACTCATACTCTCTCTAAAACTAAAAATGATGGAAGAGGCCCGTTTTATAAAGAAAAAATTCCTAAACCACCATCCCTAAAACAAATTCCCAGAAATTATAGCCGTTACGGTATTACAGAACAGATATTTCAAGAAAAAATTGAACATTATGGCAAACCGGATGCAGTATTAATTACTTCTATCATGACTTATTGGTACCCGGGAGTTTTTCGGGCGATTGAACTGGTAAAACAAAGGTATCCTGATTGCCCTGTTATCCTTGGTGGGATTTATGCTACACTGTGCTTCCAGCACGCACTGGCTTATTCAGGTGCCGATTATGTTTTAAGACATTCTAACTTAAATACCTTAATACCACTATTGCAAAAT
>JAKPKS010000216.1 GCA_029553585.1 Candidatus Atribacteria bacterium
TTTTTATATTTTTCGACCAGAAAGGAGAAAGCTTCGCTATTCCCAGACTGGCATAATTCAATTTTTTCCAGATCATTGCTGGCACCGGAATCATATACATTTTTTATATTCATTTTAGATTTTTTTCATTGTTATAGTTCAGGATTTTCCATGGGTGAGAGATATTTTTCAATAATATACTCGATACGTTCCTGCGCTTGTATGGCTATGAGTTTGGTTTCACCCCAGCAAGTGCTATCAGGGTACTCATCCACAATTATCTGATAAGTATCAACTGCTTCCTGCCACATTTCTATCTTTTCATAGCAATAACCAATGTAGAAATAGGCGCAAGGGGCGATTAATCCGTTTTGTTCCAGCCAGGTAGCCAGGGGATAATTATTGACAGCAGAGTGAAAAGCATCTATTGCCATATTGTAGTCTTCTAAATCTTTACAATATATCTCTCCGATAAAGTACTGAGCAGGTGGAGCATAAATATCTTCCGGGAAGAGTGTAATTAATTCCTGAAAACTGTTAACGGCCTCTTCGTACTTACCTAAACCTCTATTGCATTTAGCAATTTGATACTGTGCCTGTGGGATTAAATCGCTTGCAGGATAATTATCAATAACCATTTGGTATTGAATTTTAGCATTAAAATTATCGCCAGTCTGATAATAGCAATTCCCTATGCCCAGCCGGCTGGCCGCAGCCCAGCTACTTGATGGGTAGTAGAGAAGGAGGCGGGAATATTCATCTCTTGCTACTATATAAAAGCCACTTATTTCATAAATATTTCCAATGTAATATTGGGCAACATCAGCCCAGACACTGTCGGGATAAGTATTACGTAGTTCTACAAAAGCATCCAGAACATCCTGGTATCTTTTTTGCTCCAGATAATCCATTGCCTGGTTATAAAGTACGGTATCTTCTTTGGGTTTAAGTACAATCGGCTCACCAAAATAAACCTTATTGATAATGTTTGGTTCTATATAGACATTAAGCAGTTTAAGGGTAATATACCCTTCTTTAATTAGAGTTAAGGTGCGTTTGCCGGCAGGAATATCATTGAGCAGGAAGTAGCCATTATGGTCGGTGGAGGTAGTGCTGGTGCTGCCGCTGATACTTATTAGTACATCAGAAACAGGGGTATAACTGTTTCCGGTCTGACGCTGAACCACCCCTTCTAAAGCACCCTCTCCAGGGTTAAAGGGATTGCATCCATTTAAAAATAGTAGACTTGTTAAAACAAACATTAACATAATATGTGAAAAAGGGGTCTTAGTTTTAAAAGTTTTAGTAATTTTGAAAATTTTGGATGACAATATATTTCTCCTTTTAAATTCAACGTTAAATATCTTTATTTTTAATTATTAAATTTGAACCTGAGTTCGTAAATTAATATTTTTGATTTGTCCATTGTCTAAGCTTTTCTTCAGTCTTTCTAAGCGCTGCTCTATACCTCTGAATTCTTTGGGCATGTTTAGCTCCTCCATGCTTAAAATTGAGTATATCCTGTTTTTGAGCCTGTAAGACGGGTAAATAGTCAAAATAAAGGCTTAAAGTATCAGCTTCAAATTCAACTCTGATAAAGGACTCTTTTTGAAAAATAAGTTTACCGGTGGTAATGATATGGTATTTTAATTCTATTGGTGCATTGTTGAGAATGACCAAATCAATTTCTCCGTGGTCAAAGACAGTGGCTAACTTATTCTGTAATTCATATTTCAATTGAAAAGGCAAAGGTAGTTTATCTACTAAAAGAAAGGCAAAGTCATAATCACTTAATGGGCCTGTTTTGCCTGTTAGCTGAGAACCAAAAATATAAGCCAATAGAACAATATTTTTATATTTAAGGTCTTCGGTAAACAATTTTTTCAACTCTATTAATTTGTTTTTAAGCTGTTCATTCATACTCATTTTTAAATCCATTAAATTATTACATCCAGAGTAGTTAAACTAACAGATTTTGTCTGTGGAATTCCTTCTCCACAATCCAAAAGATCATTTAAATATCATTTAATAACATCCTTAATGTTTGCAATAACCTCTTTGTAGGTATCTCCTTCAGTATAACAACCCTGCAATTCCGGGCAGGCTACATAATAACTTTCTTCATCTTTTTCTATGATAACGGAGAATCGATAATTCTTGCTGGTGTGCATATGGTATCTCTTTTTCGTTTTTAAAAAAATCTATCTTAATTTGGTTTAACGCAATTCTTTTTTTGCAAAGGTCGCTATTTCTGTATCCGGGAATTCATCTAAAACTAACTGGAAATATTCCTTTGCTTTTTCCTTCTCCCCTATTTTATCATAGGACAGCCCTAAATAATAGTAGACGAAACCACTCTTTCTGCCTGGTTTTAGATAGAGTAAAAAGGTGTCAACAGCTTGTTGATAATCTTTCATTTGATAGTAAATCCAACCCAAATTATAATAAACAGAAGTTAGATAGGGTTTTTCTGCTAACAGTGTCTCATAAATTGTGATTGCTGCTTGATATTCATTGATTCCCGGTATCAGACTGCGAATCTGATAAATATATGCCAGCTGCAGGTAATCATTGGTATGGTCCTGTGCCGGGCTTTTTTCGATTTTGTTAAAATATTTTTCAA
>JAKPKS010000236.1 GCA_029553585.1 Candidatus Atribacteria bacterium
GGGTAAGCCGTGTATATCACTTTTAACCGCATAAAAATCCACCATAAATAAGATTGATAAAAAATAAATCAATGCAGGTATGAAAGAGGCCTTGGCAACCTGCACATACTGAATGCCCAGCATATCGGCCATTACGAACGCTACTGACCCCATAATTGGCGGTAATATGGTACCACCTGTTGAAGCAGCCGCCTCAACTCCTGCTGCAAAATCAGGTTTAAAACCCTCTCTCTTCATCATTGGAATGGTAAAAGTGCCGGTTATAACTACGTTCGCCGAGGGAGAACCAATTATCGTACCGATAAGAGCGCTGGAAAGAACGGCAACCTTAGCCGGGCCGCCTCTGGCCCCTCCTGCTAAAGCAGTAGCAAGCTTTATAAAATATTCACCCACACCTGAAATGCTTAAAATACTCCCAAAGATTAAAAATAATACTATATAGCTTGAGGAAACCGCAATCGGGCTGCCGAATACACCCCCAAAAGAATATACCAGGTAATGAATTACATAATTGAATGACAGGCCTCTTTGATACAATAAACCAGATAAGTAAGGGCTTACAAAAATATAGATTAAAAATAAAATACTAATTATAAATAACGATAAACCGATGTATCTACGAGTCCCTTCAAGTATTAAAAAGATTAACAAGACCCCCATCGCCTTATCCCAGAATGTTAGCATGTGCATGCCTGGAATGAGAACAACCAGACGCTCGTAATTTAGGTAAAAATAGATATATAATAAGAGAGTAAAGATTGCCAGAGAAATAGAATATACCTTGCCAAAGCCATCTTTTTTTAGGGCTAATAAAAGGTATCCTAATATTAGAGCTAACATTAGATGGGTAAAACGGTAAAAATATGGCTCAGTCCTCCCTATAACAATACTGAAAAGATGATAAAGCGACATTATGATTGCCATCATTTTAATTAATAACTGCAGTTGAGTCTTTCTGTTTATATCTATTGAATCGCCTACTTTACCCAAAACTTGTTCCTTTCCAAATCCCAATATGTTCCCATTTCCAAATCAAACTCGGGAGAATTTTTTAAATTAAAACCGGACAACGGATAGTGAGTCATTTCTCCAAAATATATTTTATCTCCTATTGTATA
>JAKPKS010000244.1 GCA_029553585.1 Candidatus Atribacteria bacterium
GTTAAAGGAGAGCCGGTTATTAATCCGATAGGAAATCTCTTTACGGTTTTCCTGCCACTCTCTCCAATTATTAAGATTCACCTGTCCCCCGTAATTGAACCGGATCTTTCCAAAGTCCATCTGAAGACGGGCATTTAAGAAGGATCCCCAGTCACTTTCAGGATATTGGTATTGTAATCCTGCACCAGCCCATAGCCTGACAACATAAGAGCTGTAGATATCATATTCAGCCCAGCCTTTGTATAGGTCCGGCTCATAATGAAAGACTACATTCCAGCGGTAGGCGGGGGAAAGGGATAATTCGAAACCGGGTAATTGTTCTTCTTTAAGGTTACCCCAGAAAGAGAGGGAGTGCTTTTCCCGGGCAGGGTCAGCGCCGGCCAGATCTAAAGCAGGTATCTCGTTAAACAATTCATGCAGCCAGATAGCCTCTACTCCATAAAGATGCTCCAATTCTCTGCCTCTCAATAAAATAGGCACCAGCAAGTCTGTTTTAGTCAGTCCGGCATGATTGGCAGGATATCGTAGATTAAAAATAGGTATTTTGGGGGGATTAATTACAATCACAATATCTCCGGCTTTTTCATTCATAAGGAGATTATAGATGTTGGGTGGAACACCTGGATAATCACTTCTTTTGGTAAAAGATAGCCATTCAGAAGCATTGAGCCATTCCCCCTGATAACCCTGGGCATAGTAGCTGAAAAAATCTTTCCCTTCATAGAGGTATCTTATCTGATTATTTTTATTTCCTTCCAGAACAATCTTTCCAAATGCGGAGTATCCGATTACCCGATTTTCCTTTTCCTGGAAAAACGCAAAGTCGATTTCAGTTTCCTGCACAATTTTTTGAGCCCAAAACTCTTTTTCTTCCGGATTCTTTAAATATACATTGGGATGGATATGGATTTTAAGGCTTTCTCCAATAATTCTTTTAATTTCCTCCTCCTGAGGAGCATTAATAAATCTGCCAAATGACATACCATGGTCACTATAAATAATCAGATTTATTTTGTCTAAATCGATATTCTTCAATAATTTTCCTATATATTTATCAAACCTTCTATAGCTGGCAATATAGGCCTCCTCACCAAAGTAATGTCCCAAGGCATCAGTGGCAAACCAGAAATATTGAATCACGTCATAGTTTTCCAGAAGTTCCGGGATATTCATTAAAGGATAGACATTGAAAGAATCTAAATAAGGGATTCCATAAAAGAAGCTGGCCTTAGCCCTTCTGGGAATGTGAGAAAACAGATCTGAAAAGGTTACAATTTCTGATCTCACTCTATCTTTTTCCCGATCATAATAGCCCCACCCTACCCCGCCAGTGGTGTTATCCATCCCTTCTCTTAAGTGAGGGATGGTTGTTTCAGTGCCACCAGGGAATAAACTTAGTCCATAGGGTATGATATGCCCTGTTCCATCCTGAAAAATAGCCTTTAAATTGGGGAGATAGCCTTCTTCCATGTATTGGAAAAAATTAGGTGAAGAAAGGGCATCTAAATGGATAATGAGAAACTTTGGTTTTGGTTCTGGCACTGATTTGGCATAAATAGCACCCGAAAGGAACAAAAAAACCATAAAAAGAACAACAAATAAAACCATTGATGCTCTTTTTATGGTTGAAATAGTCAAAAAGGTTTTCTCTTC
>JAKPKS010000245.1 GCA_029553585.1 Candidatus Atribacteria bacterium
GTTAAAGGAGAGCCGGTTATTAATCCGATAGGAAATCTCTTTACGGTTTTCCTGCCACTCTCTCCAATTATTAAGATTCACCTGTCCCCCGTAATTGAACCGGATCTTTCCAAAGTCCATCTGAAGACGGGCATTTAAGAAAGATCCCCAGTCACTTTCAGGATATTGGTATTGCAATCCTGCACCAGCCCATAGCCTGACAACATAAGAGCTGTAGATATCATATTCAGCCCAGCCTTTGTATAGGTCCGGCTCATAATGAAAGACTACATTCCAGCGGTAGGCTGGGGAAAGAGATAATTCGAAACCGGGTAATTGTTCTTCTTTACAGTTGCCCCAGAGGGAGAGGGAGTGCTTTTCCCGGGCAGGGTTAATATTATCAAAACTAAGAGCAGGGATACTGGTAAAGAGAGTATGCAGCCACATTTCTTCCTGATTATAAAGGTGTTCCAGTTCCTTCCCCCTCAGCAATATAGGCACTAATAAATCAGTATCGGTTATTCCATGATGATTAGCAGAATAACCTAATTTAGTTTGTATTATTTTTGGCGGATTTACCACTAAAATAATATCACCTGCATTTTTGTTGGAAATAAATCTAAAGATATTGGGCGGAACTCCCGGAAATTTACTATCCCTGGTTAGAGAGAGCCATTCTGAATCTGTTAACCATTCGCCCTGGTAGCCGTCTTTATAATAGTTAAATAAGTCCCTTCCATCGAACAGGTATCTTATTTTACCCTCTTCATTTTCCTGGAAAATTACTTTGCCATATGGCGAATATCCTGTTACACAATCAGGGTTCTCGTTTTCCTTAAAAAAGGCTAAATCAATTTCAGTTTCCTGAACAATTTTCTGAGCATAATATTCCTTCAAGTTAACATCTTTTAAATATACATTAGGAAAGAGTATGGCCTGCAATCCCTCTCCCACAACTCTTTTTATTTCCGAATTATGGTTAATGTATAATTCATTATTAAAAGACATCCCATGATCGCAATATAGAATCAGGTTAACCTCTTCCAAGTTCAATCTTTTTACCATTTTACCAAAATAACTGTCAAATCTTCGTATACTATCGAGATATATTTTCTCATTCAGGGCATGTCCGGTAGCATCAGTTGCAAACCAAATGAGCTCGATCACTCCATAAGTTTCCAAGAGTTGGGGGATATTAATCATAGGTAAAAACATAAAAGTATCCATCCAGGGAATTCCATAGATAACGCTGGTACGTGCCCGACGAGGTAGGGAAGAAAACAGATGGGAAAAGGTATACAAATCTGATACTACCTTTTCTTTCGCCCGATCATAATAACCCCAACCGACGCTTTCTCCTGTTTCATTACCCAGACCTTGTTTTAGTCGAGGATAGATCATCTCAGTTCCCCCCGGAAAAAGACTCAAGCCATATTTAATGGTATGGCCTTCTTTAAAAATAGCCTTAAGATTGGACAGATATCCATCTTCCATATATTGGAAAAAGTTGGGTGAGGAAACAGCATCTAAGTGAACAATGAGAAACTTTGGTTTTGGTTCTGGCACTGATTTGGCATAAATAGCACCCGAAAGGAACAAAAAAACCATAAAAAGAACAACAAATAAAACCATTGATGCTCTTTTTATGGTTGAAATAGTCAAAAAGGTTTTCTCTTC
>JAKPKS010000270.1 GCA_029553585.1 Candidatus Atribacteria bacterium
AAAGCTCCTACCAAACTGCCTACACTGGTACCGGCAATATAATCGATCTTGATTCCTTCCCTTTCCAGAACATTCAAGACCCCCAAATGGGCAAAGCCACGAGGTCCTCCTCCACCTAAAGCCAGACCAATTTTAGGTTCATTCCGGGCAGAGGCAAATATAAAGGAATTGGCATAGAAAAAAATAATTAAAATTATGAGAAAAATATAGAATCTGGTTTTCTTCATATTAATATTATAGATTATTACAAATTACTGCGCAAGCAGGCATTTCCTTTGCTAACCGTAGTTTCTAAAAATAGCAATCAGGATTTACAGGGCTATCTTCATAAGTGAGCCCTTTGGGCTGATACAGGTTTTTGGCGGGATCATCATTATTCTCAGTGTTATTTATGCCCAGAGATTAAAAATTTAGTAAAATTTACGTCTGCCTCGCTCATTTTGATTAAAAAATAGTGGAAAACGCTATCCCTTTACAAGTTTTCCTTTAGACAAATTAAGCCAGATGTGGTAAAATTTTGGCAATCAAATTAGCTTATAATATTATAATTTTCAACAGATTTCGATATTGTAAGCCATCTTTCCCGAGCAATAATAGTCAAGTCAATAGTGATTATTCAGACGCAATATACAAAACGCACAATGTAAATCTAAATCAGGAGAACAGTAATGAGTGAATCAAAATTTGTAAAAGAAATTGCCTCAAAAGAAGAAGCCTTTTCCCAATGGTATATCGATGTAGTGAAAAAAGCAGATATGGCCGATTATACCCCGGTAAAGGGCTGTATGGTAATTAAACCATATGGATATGCTTTATGGGAAAACATGCAACAATCTTTAGACCGGCGTCTTAAGGATACCGGCCATAAAAATGCCTATTTTCCACTCTTTATCCCGGAAAGTTTTTTAAAAAAGGAAGCAGAACATGTGGAAGGATTTGCCCCTGAGGTAGCCTGGGTTACCCATGGCGGGAATGAAAAGTTGGAAGAAAGATTGGCTGTCAGGCCCACCTCTGAGGCAATTATT
>JAKPKS010000271.1 GCA_029553585.1 Candidatus Atribacteria bacterium
AAAGCTCCTACCAAACTGCCTACACTGGTACCGGCAATATAATCGATCTTGATTCCTTCCCTTTCCAGAACATTCAAGACCCCCAAATGGGCAAAGCCACGAGGTCCTCCTCCACCTAAAGCCAGACCAATTTTAGGTTCACTGCGGGCAGAGGCAAATATAAAGGAATTGGCATAGAAAAAAATAATTAAAATTAAGAAAAATATATAGAATCTGGTATTTTTCATATTAACATTATAGATTATTACGAATTACTGTGCAAGCAGGCATTTCCTTTGCTAACAGTAAGTTTTTTATAACAGTGAACAAGCTAATCATACTCTAATTATATTTGTTTTTATTTGGTATAATACCAACTATGAGCCAGGAGTAGAAAGGAGCAATATTTATGATTCCAGAAAGGGTATGGTATAGTCTTATTGCCACCTTTTCCTTATCCCTGACTATCTTTTACAGGAAGATTGCTTTACTGAATGGAGTACCGCCCTTTACCCTTTTATTGCAGATTATCGTTATAGCCGCACTTGTAATTAATCTGAATCTATTGTTGTTTCAGAAGAAATGTATCACAGATATTAAAAAGATAGAGCCCTATGAGTGGACAATGATTCTGTTAGCTGGATTTTTCTTTTTCGTTGCTTATCTTACCGGTACCTTTGGATTGCGTTTTACCACCTCTATCAACTATAGTTTTTTGATTAGAAGCAGCCTGATGTTTTCACCCATACTTTCTTATTTCTTACTACAGGAAAAGATGTACCGGGAAATGATAATTATTATATTGGTCTTTTTTGCCGGAGCATATCTGGTGAGTACAGCAGGCCAGATAATCATCCCCCATTCAGGTGATTTATTAATACTTTTGTCTGCTTTATTCTTTGCCCTGTTCTCTATCAGCCAGAAGATGGCAAATAAAAAGGTCTCTCCGGTGCTTATCTGCTGGGGTGTACTATCCAGCAGTGCCCTCTATTCTGTTGCAGCCAGTCTCTTTTTCAAGATTAATATTTTCTCAAAAGAGGCATTTTTCATTGTTTTGTTAGCTGGATTTTTCGAAGCCCTGGTAGACATTTTTATGAATAAAACACTAAAAGTTGCCAGTGTTACCTACTACTATATGATGACTATGCTCTCTCCAATTATAAGCGGATTTCTGGGTGTTATCTTCATAACTGAGCCCTTTGGGCTGATACAGGTTTTTGGCGGGATTATCATTATTCTCAGTGTTATTTATGCCCAGAGATTAAAAATTTAGTAAACTTTACGTCTGCCTCGCTCATTTTGATTAAAAAATAGTGGAAAACGCTATCCCTTTATAAGTTTTCTTTTAGACAAATTAAGTCAGATGTGGTAAAATTTTGGCAATCAAATTAGCTTATAATATTATAATTTTCAACAGATTTCGATATTATAAGCCATCTGTCCCGAGCAATAATAGTCAAGTCAATAGTTGATTATTCAGACGCAATATACAAAACGCACAATGTAAATCTAAATCAGGAGAACAGTAATGAGTGAATCAAAATTTGTAAAAGAAATTGCCTCTAAAGAAGAAGCCTTTTCTCAATGGTATATCGATGTAGTGAAAAAAGCAGATATGGCCGATTATACTCCAGTAAAGGGTTGTATGGTAATTAAGCCATATGGATATGCTTTATGGGAAAACATGCAACAATCTTTAGACCGGCGTCTTAAGGCTACCGGCCATAAAAATGCCTATTTTCCGCTCTTTATCCCGGAAAGTTTTTTAAAAAAGGAAGCAGAACATGTGGAAGGATTTGCCCCTGAGGTAGCCTGGGTTACCCATGGCGGGAATGAAAAGTTGGAAGAAAGATTGGCTGTCAGGCCCACCTCTGAGGCAATTATT
>JAKPKS010000284.1 GCA_029553585.1 Candidatus Atribacteria bacterium
TACTGCAGTACTGGCAATCTTATTATTTATCAAATCATTTATATCAAAATAAATTTTTTTTTAAAAAGGTTCTGTATCCAGTTTTCAGCATAATTTTAAAAGAGTGTTTCATGCCATTGTTTTTTATTTCCAAAATCTGACTTCGCCATTACACCTACTCCCTTGTTCATTTGCTCTCAATGGTTTCAAAATTTGTCGATTCATTAAATTGATACTTATCGGCAATACCAGTAATTATTGGTTTACTCCTTAAATAAATTGAGGGCAAAAGGTTCACCATTATGGCTGATACCTTCAATATATAATTCTATCATTTTTATTAAAGATTTTGAAAAGGTTAAAGGGTTATACTCTATCTATCTTACCACTCTTTATATCCAGAACTGGACTATCTAAAAAAGCATCTAATCCTTTAACGTAAATGCTTGTACCGGAAATTTTGACTAAAAGAACCTCACTAATAGCAATTCTTGAAGTCCTGTGAGGGGAATGTGAAGCAAATACACCTACTTCTTTCCCGTTACCCTTTCTACCCCTTTTAAAAACTGAGTTAATACAGGCGGAAGTACTCTGATGCAAATAGTAGATAATAATAATTCTCTCTTCTTCCTCTAATTTGTACATAAACTTCTGTTGGTATGGGAAAAGGTCGATTCTGGAAACCCCATCCGGATTTACCTCGCTAACCCTCCCTATGGGGTAGATGGAAAGTGGTTCAACATCTCCAAATAAGCATTTATTACAAACTGGTTTCTCATCAATGAAAAATAAATTATTATTTTTAATTTCTAATCCACATTCAAAACAGCATATCTCTTTAGACAATACATCTTCTCCAATTATCATATCTTCATTTTATATTAGATAATGTTATCAATTATCTTTTTTTTCAACTATAATGGTGCATTTGGTGACCAAGGCAGCTATTGCGCCTATTGCAGCCAGCATTGGGGCAACTACAACTCCCACAGCTCCTGCGGTCAGTGGGAATTCGGCAATAGTCTCCTCTTTCTCATTTTTTATAATGATTTTACGGGCATTTCCTTCTTTGATGATTTCTTTTACTTTTTCAATAATTTCTCCGCCTTTGACAGCAAAAGTCTCTTTATTGAAATGTTCTGACATAGGAATCATACCTCTTTCTTAATAATTTATAAAATAGTATCGATGGTATCCAAATAAAAAATAGTTTGCCAGCTTTAAAAATTATAGAATTATTACCTTTCACTATTCATTAAAAAAGGAATCCGGTGGTAATCAATAGCAAGGCTAACCCAAAGAACAAGAAAGTCATCACCAGCTTTACCGCACCAAAGTGTTGTTTAGTCAATTCTGCCCACCTCTGTGAGCTGGTCCCCCAGTAGGTAAATAAAAAGACTAAAATTAATGGAACTACAAAGAGTAAGTTATAAAGAAATAAATATACCAGGGCGTTTGCTCTCATCTCTGGCACACTGCTTATAAAAATTAAGGTAGGCAGGTAAATTTGACCGGTGCAGGCTAATTCCAGAATGGAAACCATAAAACCGGTAACTGCTGCCATTATAACAAAATTACTGGTTTTCACATTTTTACGTATGGTTGAATGAATCATCTGCTTGATACGAGGAGGAAGCTGCAAAGTGGCATCCCCAGTCTCGCCGGTTTTTTTATACTTAAGATAATCCAGCAGACTTAAAGTCCCGAGTATAATACCGATAGCTGCGGTGACAAAAATAAATATCTGTCTGGCTATGGGTAAAAAGGAAAGAGTGGTAACCACCCTCAATGCTCCTGCTCCAATTAAAAAGTAGGTCAGGAAAATAGCCAGGGTAAACATACTTCCCACCAAAAGAAGTTCTTTCCCGGTCCTCCTGATCAAAGCAAGATAGGAAATAAAAAATATAATGGTGGCAAAGGCGCAGGGATTAATACCATCGATAAGACCACTTATGGCCACAGCTCCTATCCCGAAAGATTGAAAACGCTCAATAAGCCTCTGCTGTGCGGAATCCTGATCCTCCTCAGCTCTTTCCCAGGGAGGAATTTTTTTATTTTCTTGGGATAACTCTGCCAGCTCGATAATATTATCATAGTTAATCTGGTCTTTTAAGAGATATTTGTCACCTATGTATATTATGGGTACCACCAATCGGTCAAACTCCGGTACTCCATATATTTCTCCTAACTGTTCCGCCAGGGCAACCCCTTCAGGAGTAGAAACATCAAACTTTCTGATTTCTGCCTGAATATACTGAAAGGAAACCTGTTCCAGCAATCGGGCTGCTTTTTCACAATCCATACAGCCGGGCTCAAAAAAATCAGCAATATAGATGGGTATTTCCTCAAATAGAGTATCTTCTCCATTTTCCTGGCTCCAGCCAATGCAATATATTGTGTTCAGGCTAAAAAGAACTAATAATAAGAATAAGAACAGCACTGTTGTACAGTGAATATTATTTTTTTGGTTAAAGAGTATTTTCCTCTGATATATTACCTTCATTTGCCAATCTCCATTGCTATTTTAATATTGTTAATATTTAACAACAGTTTTAATTATACCCATTACTATGCTCAATATCAAAAAATTTGGTTGTTATGGTAAAAATCAAATATTATTCCATCATCAGGATCTAAAATAGTCTTTGATAAATTATAAATGGAGTTAATAGGGAAAAATTTCAGTAAGTTTTAATGAATTTTTAAGTAAATTGTTATATACTTAAAACCTGACTTTTGCAGCAAAAGCATTAAAAAAATCCGCTAGTCCCAATGTAGTAAGGGCTGGCGGATTTATGATATTACAAAAACTTGTTGCTGATTCAGGATTTTTTTGTAGACCCCAGTATTTTTTTTATCTCCCCTAATCGAAGGTATTTACGGTTAAGATCCACACCGAGTATTTCGTTGATCACCTTTGTTATCTCATCAGCATAGTCGAAGACATACCAGTTTTCTTCAAGATGGCTTCCTGATGCCTTCTTTAGGCTTTTTACGATAGAAGGGATCGAGTATTTGTTGCCCAGAGATAGTGCCAAAAGGCGCACAATAACCAGTGCGACAAAACAGATCAAAAAATGTGCCTGGATATGGTCATTGCGGGACAGATAAACAGGACGGGCCGCAAGGTCGCTTTTGGTAACTTTGAAAGCCTCTTCGATACGCCATAACCCACGATAGATGTCAATGATCTCCTGGTCAGTTTTCTTCCATTCACTGGTGATTATAGCATAGTAACCGTCGAACTTCTCTTCCTGGCGTAATTTTTCCTCATCGAAGAAGGGTTTACACCTGGTAGTCAGGATCTCGCCCGTATTTGGGTCGAAAACAAGATTTTTCACGTATTTGGCCGCACCGTAGGAGATGGCCTTGTTGTATCTGGCAGGATTGTTGACCAGTTCCCAGGCTTTCAGAAGAGCTACTTTGCGCTCAGCCTTTGCTTTACGGTCATAGTCGGCGCTGTAAAAGACGACCTGCTTTTCGTCAATACGCACTTTAGTTCTGCCTCCATTGACATTACTGACGGCGATTTCACGGGGATATAACCTGGACTTGATCTTGTAATCTTCACCTATCTTTCGGTAATCTGATTCGTACAGGACGTAATCTTTCAGCTCCTTATTTGCCCCACGCACCGTTTGCGAATAAACATACCCGTCACCTCGGGTGAGGCTAAAGGCGATGTTGTCTGCGGTGTTGACTCCCTTGTCTGCCACAACGATGGTGCGTCCGACCTGGTAGTCTTTTTTTACTTTGTCCAATACCGGTAGCAGGGTCTCACAGTCATTACTGTTACCCGGGAAAAGATCATAGAAGATAGGGATACCTTTGGTATCCATGAGCAGTCCCATCTGCACGATGGGATCCGGACGGTGTTCTTTGGAGACACCTTTTTTTTCAGCTCATCCTGCCGGTCGGTCTCGAAGTAGTAATTGGTGACATCGTAGTAGACCAATTCGGGGCTTCTGCCAAATTTTTCTTTCATCTTCTGGTGCAGATGTAGCTGCAGACTATCTTTCAAAGTAACCACCTGTGTCAGGCAGCGGTAGACATCGTCCAAGGAGAATTGCATATTTTCAAAATAGCGGTCTTTCTCCTGGTAAGTTTTTTTCTTGGATGCGGGGTCAAGGATCCGGGAGAAGACCAGTAGCTTCATAATGTTATTGGTATTAAATTCAGACTTAAATGATCTGGAGTAGTTGTAAAAGAAGATATCTAGGCCAAGTTCATAGTAAAGCTTGCAAAGGGCAGCATAACCAATATTTTTCCGGTTGGCCGAACCCCCTGTGAGAGTCTCTTGTGGATCAATATCAAGTGTGACCGGCTCTCTTTCCAAAACTGCTTTTTTGTTCATCTCTTTGGTAACTGCTCTGAAATAGGCGATGGGATCTGGGTAGTGCTTGGTAAGCTCATCAAGATAGCCAAGGGATTTGACTGTTTTGTGTCTGACTTTTTTGGTTAGAGGATCTCTGTAGCCCTGCACGATTGACAGATATTTGCGGCCTTTGTTGTTGCCGATCTGTAGATACATATTATTACCTCTAGTTTCTATTTATTGTATCACAATTAACAACAAAAAGCAACATGCATTATCTTAAGACTTGACAAAAAAATTTCCTGCAGGAAGCAGCCTGTAAGGATTTATTGAACTTGACTCTATTGGTTTGCTGCAAAAGTAGGGAAGGTAATGGTTAACTGTAATTCTTTCA
>JAKPKS010000288.1 GCA_029553585.1 Candidatus Atribacteria bacterium
GCTCAACGGTGGAGCATCCGGCTGTTAACCGGAGGGTTGTAGGTTCGAATCCTACCCGAGGAGCCAGACTATAAAGCCCCTTAGCATTCAGCTTTGGGGCTTTTCTCTTATTATCTTTAAATAGTGAATAATATATTCAAAATTATTCATTCTTTATTTTTTATTAAACTTCACTATAAGAAAATCTTGTTCGTTTACTAACCTTTTCTTGCTGCTACACATTTATGAACACCAGTTATACTCCCGATGTAATGTAACAGGGTAGTGTGTTTTGTTCATTGTGTATAAATATAATGCCAGGATAAGTGAACTGAATTAATAAAAAAAGTAATCAATCTATTATTTCCGGGATAGTCTATAAAATTTGTTGACAACATATTTTTTAAATGATAGAGTTAAATTGATAGTTTTTCTAATGGAAAAAGAAAGTATTTTAATAAGAGGTAGTAAATGCAAAAAACTGGAAACCAGAAGTTAATTCAAGAATTAAACAGATCCATTATTCTCAAGACCATACGCCACCATGGCCCAATCTCCAGAAGTGAAATTGCCAAAATAAATAATATAAGTCCTACCACTGTTTCGGTAGCAGTAGGAAGGCTAATAAAACAGGGATTAGTGTATGAAGATAAGCCGGGAGATTCCAGTGGAGGCAGGCGTCCAATTCTCATTCGATTTTCACCGGAAAGCAGATATATTATTGGTGTTGCTATTTCCAATAGCTCTATTCAAATTGCTGAAATGGATTTAGCTGCAAAACCACATAATCTGGCAATATACCCCATCCATAATCTTACCGGTAAATTATTTGTGGATTACTTATTAGACTTAATCAGCCAGTTTTTAAATAATTGTCCTGATTTAGCAAAATGTATGGGTATTTCCATTATTTCACCGGGAATTATTAATGTGGAAGACGGAATAATTCACGAAAATACTAAACTGAAATTAAAAGATATTCCTTTAAAAGAGATTGCGGAAGATAAATTTAAATTAAAAACCTGGATAGAAAACGATGCCAATGCTATTGCTTTGGCTGAAAAAAAGTTTGGAAAGTTTAAAAAATTTAAAAACCTGATTTATATTACCATTGGAGACGGAGTAGGTGCTGGAATAATAGTTAATGGAGCTATCTATCGTGGTGGTAATGGCGGGGCCGGTGAATTTGGTCATACCAGCATAGATAGAAATGGCCTATATTGTGATTGTGGTAACCGTGGTTGTTTAGAAAACTATATTAGCTGGCCTGTTATCTTTTCCAAAATATCATCTGCAATAGAGCCACAAGGTAATAATACAGTAATGCTGGAACTGGCAAAAGGAGATATAGAGCAAGTTACCCCTTCAATTTTTTTACAGGCTTTAGAAAAAAAAGATATCTTGGCTGAAAAGATTATGGAAGAGACTGCAGAATATCTGGCCACAGGCATTGTTAATCTGGTTAATCTGTTTAATCCGGACATAATAATTTTCGGTGGAAAGGTTGCTTACAATAATCATATTTTAATTGCCCGGGTAAAAGAATTAGTCTTTAAACGTGCTATGGCTGTTTTGACTAATAGATTAGAAATTTGTTCGACTTCACTGGGAGATAATTTTAGAATGACAGCTGCTGCAACTATCGCCTTGCAACAAATTTTCCATTTTTCAATTATTTCCTGATTCATTAGTGATGGTAAAGAATATCTTTCTTTTTTTGGGGAGGGGAAGAAAATAAGGAAAAGGAGGTTATTGAAAAGATAATTAAATATTCCCCAATTTTGTATGAATATTTTTAGGAGGATATAAGTGATGTTTAAGAAACTGTCTTATCTTATTCTGGCTTTAGTATTAGTTACCAGTTTTGCAGTTTGCGCCTTTAGTCAGGAAAAAGAAGTCGAATTAGTTGTCTATAACTACCTTGATATTACATCACCAGAGGCTAAGGTGTGGGATGATATTGTAGCAGCATTTCAGGCAGAACATCCTAATATTAAACTGAAGATTGAGAATAATTTTGGCGATGAATACCACATGAAACTTGCTGCTCTGGCTGCTGCAGGAGAACTTCCCGATGTAATGATACTCTGGCCGGGAGGACGGAGTGTTTATCTCTATCAGGAAGGACTCATTGCTGATCTCTATCCGCTTTTAGGTGCAGATAAAGAAAAATATGCCCCGGTATCTGTTGAACCACAATGGGAAGGAAAGCTCCATGAACTTCCTATTACCGTTACCGCAAGCCATGTTATGTTTGTTAATACAAAACTGTTGAGTGATCTGGGACTTAGCCTGCCCAGGAATTATCATGAATTTGTGGCAATGGTACCGAAAATCGAAGAGGCCGGTCTATACCCTATTTTGATGCCCAATAAACCTTCCTGGGTTATGCAGTCTTGTCTCTTTAGTGCCCTGGTTGGGAGAGTATGTGGACAGGAGTGGCTGGATGCCGCAATTGCCGGAGAAGCTTCCTTTGCTGACCCCGAGTTTGTAAAAGTATTGGCCTTTGTAGAGGATTTATGGAAAACCGGCTTACTTCCTGCCCAAAGCATCCTATTAGATTATCCTGATAGTCCAAACCTGTTTGCTACCGGCAGAAGCCCGTTTATGATTGATGGAGACTGGCGAGTTGGCGCCGTAGCCCCACTCTTAACAGAAGAAGAGCAGAAAAACTTTGAATTACTGGTATTTCCTGATATTGAAGGTCAAATAGGGCCATCGAGTTCCACTTCTACTGTGGTTGGAACTGGTTATGGCATGAAGGAAGGTCTGACCGGGGATAAAGCCATAGCTGCCTGGAAATGGGTATCTTTCTGGGCTGGACCGAAAGCAGCAGAACTTAGATTCCTGGCAGAAGGTATAATTCCTGCCTACAAATTGGATCTCTCAGTCTATGAAGATGTGCAGCCACTGGTTCAAAAGAGAGCAGAATTTTATGCTAAACACCCTGGTACAGCTGTACTTGATGATGTAATCTCTGGCGACCCCATCGAAATTATGAATCTTGGGCTTCAGGAAATAGCGTTAGGAAATATAAAACCTGAAAAACTGGCAGCAGATATTGAAGCAGCAATGAAGGAATTAAGATAAAAATGTGATAATTAATGAAGATTAAATGGGCATCAGTGTAGCTTCACTGGTGCCCATTGGGCTTATCTGTAATTTTCACCAATAAACAATGGTTTACTATATATTGTATGGCATATTTGACCTGTGAACCTGATTTATAAAAATATGTTAATTTATAATCTCTTAAGTTAGAGGGGCGGTGGGAATGGAAAGATTTAAAAAAGGCCTGATATATGGAATTTTTGTACTGCCGGCAGTTGGGATCTATCTTGCTATAATTGCCTTTCCTATAATTACCTCTATTGGTTTAAGTTTTACCAAATATAACATCTACCGGAATATCGCGGTTTGGACCGGACTCACCAATTACCTGAAAATATTTAAAGACCCTGTTTTTTGGTTTTCGATGAGAAATAATTTTTTTATAGTATTCGTATCTGTTTTTGGTCAGCTGCCACTTGCTTTTACCCTTGCCTACCTTATTTATAGAAAACTTATCAAACGCTCCGGTTTTTTTCAGTCCATGGTTTTTCTACCTACGGTTATTTCCACTGTGGTTATCGGGATTTTATGGTCAAAAATATTTTCTCCCATTGGTCTTTTTACCAGACTGGTACAAGCAATAACTAATAATCCTTGCTATGTTATGACTATCATGCTTAATAAAAATCTGGCAATGGTCCCCATTGGGTTTGTTCTACTCTGGTTTTATACCGGAATGTATTTAATTATTTTTTTAGCGAACCTGCAAAATATGGATCCTAATATAATCGAAGCAGCTCAGATTGATGGAGCTACAGAAAGCCAGATTCTCACCAGAATTATAGTGCCACAACTCTATGGTTTGTTAGTGGTGACCATGATTTTAGCAATATCCGGTAGTTTTAAGAGTTTTGATTTAATCTATGCAATGACTGAAGGGGGGCCAGCCTATTATACTAGTCTGTTATCAATTTATATGTATAAACAATCTTTTAAATATTTTAACTATGGTGTTGGCTCTGCTGTCTCTACCATTATGGTTATGGTATCAATTGCTCTGGTAATTATCATAGGATTGGTTAAGAAAAAAGTTGATATTATGGAGATGTAAATTATGTCAGAGTATAATCTAAGGACTGAAAAAGAACAAAATATTTTTAGTAAAACATTAATTTATCTGGTCTTTATAATTTTTACTATATTTACTATCTTTCCTTTGTTCTGGGTCTACTATTCTTCCTTAAAACCACAGCTGGAAATTATAAGAGACCCATTTGCTTTCCCCAAAGAACCAACAATAAATAATTTTATACAGGCTATAAAAGTTGGTAAGTTAAATAAATATGTGTTAAATAGTGTAATTTATACCTTTGTTTCTTCAAGCCTGGTAGTCAGCTTTGCTATGATGGCTTCTTTTGCCTTTGCTAAGATAAAAAATAGGGCAACTCCCATTTTATACAATTCTTTTCTGATGGGTTTACTGATAACTATACAGGCAATTCTAATTCCACTATTTATTTCCATGACCCGGATGGGGCTGAGAGATACAAGAATAGGTATAATATTGATTTACACGGCCATCAATCTGCCTCTTGCGATATATTTAGGGACAGAGTTTGTGAAAGCCATACCCGATTCTTTGATAGAATCTGCTCAGATTGACGGTGCTTCCCATTTCACTATATTTTTTAAATTAATCGTTCCTATGAGCACCCCGGTTATGGTAACCATATTTATTTTTACTGTTCTGGCTTGCTGGAACGAGTTTATGCTGGCACTGGTCTTTACCAGCTCTGATACGGCAAGAAGTCTGCCGGTGGGTATTTTTGCCTTTTCAGGCCCATTGGCAACCGAATACGGTATGCAGTTTGCAGCATTGGTTATCGGAATGACACCCATGATTTTATTATATATTATATTCCATAAACAGATTACTAAAGGCTTTACCGCAGGGGGAGCATTAAAAGGATAACTGTTACTTAGAATCAGTAGTAATAAGGAGAATATTCCTATGGTAGATAATGGAAAGAAAAGTGAATCAAAAAAAGGTAATGCCATTTTGGAAAAATTAATTTCCAGGATGTCTCTCCATGAGAAAATTGGTCAGTTGTTTCAAGTTGGTTTTAATGGTAACAGAATCACTTCTGAGATAAGGGAGATGATTACAGATTATAAGGTGGGAGGGATAATCTATTTTCGGAGGAATATTGCCTCAATCCCACAAATAGCTAACCTTTCTGATGAGCTGCAGGAGTTATCGATAAATGGAGGCTCAGGGTTGCCTCTAATAATATCAATTGATCAGGAAGGTGGTCTGGTTAATCGTATAAATGAGATAACTCATTTTCCAGGGAATATGACCCTGGGAGCTACCAAAAATCCTGAATTGGCGCAGCAAAGTGGAAAATATATTGCCCTGCAATTAAAGGCTCTGGGAATTAATATGGATTTTGCCCCTGTCTTAGATATTAATAATAATCCCTTAAATCCGGTTATAGGAACTCGCTCTTTTGGTGGAGACCCCCTGTTAGTTGCCAATTTAGGGGTTGCCTTTATTAAAGGGATGCAGGGAGAAGGGGTTATTGCCTGTGCCAAGCATTTTCCTGGCCATGGGGATACAGATGTTGATTCACATTTAGCCCTTCCTGTTATTAAACATAAAAAGGAATATATGTTAGAAGTAGAGCTTTACCCCTTTCAGCAGGCCATAAATTCAGGGGTAGACAGTATTATGACTGCTCATATCTATTTCCCGGCTCTGGATCCTGAGAAAGGATTACCAGCAACCTTATCTTATAATATTTTGACCGGTTTATTGAGAGAAGAGCTGGGATTTACCGGTATTATTATTTCTGATTGTATGGAGATGAAGGCTATTGCTGAGAGTTTTGGTACCGTAGCCGGGGCTGTTAAATCTATCCAGGCAGGTGCTGATCTGATTTTAATATCCCATAGTATCGATAAACAGAGAGAAGCTGTCACAGCGGTAGTAGAATCAGTAAAAGAGGGTAGCATTACTGAGGAGAGAATCAACCAGTCACTATTTCGCATACTTAACTTAAAGAGAAAAAAAATTGGTTTAGAAAGCCTGCCAGTCTCTGATTACAAAAAAATTGATCAGGAAATGGAAGAAAAAGTAGCTTATCGTATTTCCAGGGAAGGTGTAACACTGGTGAAAAATGAAGATGGTTTGATTCCTGTAAATATGAGCAGATTAAGTAATAAAAGGATCTTAATGATTGATTTTCTTTCTGAAAAGGTGACACTGGCAGGAGATGGGCAGGAAAGTAATAATATATTCATCAATCTTTTCAGAGCTGAAGGAATAGAAGTTGAACATTATATTTTCAAGGACAATAGTCCTGAATTACCACCTCTTGAAGGTGTCGGGCTGATTATTATTGTTAGTTCCAATGCCGTCTACCACCCTGAACAGATTAAAATAGTTGATAAACTAAATACTGAGGATATACTGCTTGTTATTGTATCTGCCAATCCCTATGATCTCCAGGCGTTTCCACAGGTATCTACCTTCCTGGCTATTTACGACAACAGTCCTTCCAATTTAAAGGTAGCCTATGAGGTAATAGTTGGCAGACACAAAGCACAGGGTACTTTGCCGGTAATTTTAAAATATTAGATTAATGTGCTATATGAGCATATGAGCAATTGACTTCTATGATTTTCCAGAGGTTTACCATTGATAGAGATAAGAAGAATAGTTGAGAGAGAAGAAATATACAGGGGAATAGATTTGTGGAATAAGATTTATCCATCATTTCTAATAAATTCTTTTCTGGTGGAACAGAATATTTTTACTCCATTTGACGGGATAATAGTTTCTGCCTGGGGAGTATTGGAGGAGAGTAATCTACTCGCCTTTGCCTTAACGAAATATCTGACTATACCAATTGTTGAAAATGGTAAAAAAGATGTGGCATGGATTAGTTTGCTGGTCTTTGACCAAGAAAATATTAAAAGCGATAGCATAAAGAGTAGATTACTTGAAACTATTGAAAGATATTTAGCAGAACAAGAGATAAAAAAAATTTATTTTGGCCGGGATCCTCAAAATTTTATACCCGGCTTACCAGATAATTTGAAGAAGGATTATCTGCCCTGGCTGGAAAAAAATGGTTATCACAAAGAGGGTATTGTGTATGATCTCTACCAGGATATCTCAACATTTGCTATCTCTTCTGAAATAAGAGTACTTGAGCAAAGACTGGCATCTCAATTAGCAATTAAGGCGGTTACTGAAGATACCAAAAGAATATTTCTGTCTTTTATGAAAACTTTTTTCCCAGGAAGATGGCATTATGAGGCAGACAATATCGCTCGTATTCCGGGAGCAGTTCAAGATTATTGGCTTCTCTGGCTCGATAATAAACCGGTAGGATTTGCCAGAACCAATACCTCTGAATCGCTATATCGGGGGCCCAATGTTAATTGGGGCTCTCAAAAGGGTCGTCTATATTGTGGTCTGGGACCGATAGGTATTGCTGATAGTTATAGGGGAAAAGGATATGGAATGTATCTAATGGTCAAAATCATACAAAATTTTCAACAAAAAGGCTATCGACATATGATTATTGATTGGACCGACCTGTTAAGTTATTATGCCAGATTGAATTTTAAACCCTGGATCAAATATTATCTATTATATAAAAATTTATGAAAAAACAGAATCAGACTTATCTATTTCTTTACAGTTTGGTTTATTTTATCAAAGGTCAGGTAAAACTATGTTTTAATGAAAATCCTGGTTTTGCCTAAAAAGAGAGGGTTGCTTTTTAATTATGTTTAAAAATTTATTCTATATGATAAAACCAAAGGTACTTCCTCCATTAGATAATGAGTTTCAGCCGGCGGTTTTAGTTAATCATATCTTTCGTGATACTGTTCGTAAGTCAAAGAAAGATATTCCTGTATCAATAGTTATAGAAAGAGAAGATACCTCAACCTCCTTTTATAAAACGGATATTTTTTTGCCTGAATCAAAATATGCTCATCTTAATAATTTTTACCTGGAGCGCTTAATAAAGGCGCTTTTATGGATTTATGGCGGACATAAAATAATTTTAGATGGTCCTCGAGAAATTTACGAATATATTAAAGGTGAATATAGTGAGAAGGGGAGACGGTTTTTTGATGCCGATTTCATGTCTAATATCTATGGAAAACCCTTTACCATTGTGTTTGATGAAATAGAGAAGGTAATGCCGGTTAAAGAAAAATCACTTCCCTTAAATCAGCAGCTTAAAGGATGCCGTATTGGTTTTGACCTCGGAGCCAGCGATAGAAAGGTCAGTGCGGTAATAGATGGAAAGGCAGTATTTAGCGAAGAAGTGATCTGGAACCCTGGTGAACAGATAAATCCAGACTATCACTATCATGAGATTATGTCAATGCTGCATCGGGCTGCTGCTCACCTGCCCCGTGTTGATGCCATCGGGGGTAGTGCTGCCGGGGTCTATATACATAATAGAGTAATGGTTTCTTCCTTATTTCGTAAAATCCCTGTTGAACTTTTTGAAAAAAGAGTCAAAAATATTTTTCTGGATATTGAAAAGAAATGGAAGGTACCTTTTAAAGTACTAAATGATGGAGAAGTTACTGCCTTAGCCGGTTCCATGTCCCTCAAGGTAAATGCAGTGCTGGGTATCGCCATGGGCTCCAGTGAAGCCGGAGGTTATGTAAATAGAAAAGGGAATATTACTACTCAGTTAAATGAATTAGCCTTTGTGCCTATTGATTATAGTCAGCAGGCACCTCTTGATTCCTGGTCAAATGACTATGGATGTGGAGTTCAGTATTTGTCACAGATGGCAGTCATACGTTTAGCTGAAAAAGCCGGCATTGTTTTGGACACACAACAAACCCCTGCTGAAAAACTAAAATATATTCAGGAATTACTAATCAAAGGAAATCAGATTGCAGCTCAAATATTTAATACAATCGGAGTCTATTTAGGGTATGCTATTGCCCATTACGCTGATTTTTATGATCTGGAGCATATCTTGATTTTAGGACGGGTTACCTCAGGTGAAGGCGGGCATCTAATTTTACAAAAGGCTAATCAGGTATTGCAGGAAGAGTTTAAAGAACTTTCAGACAAAGTGTTTTTACATCTTCCAGATGAATCAAGCCGGAGAGTTGGCCAGTCTATTGCCGCTGCCAGTCTGCCCTTGCTTTAATATAGAAAACAACAGGTGTAAAAAACTGATTAAGGAAAAAAATGATGATTCAAAAATATTTATTATGTATTTTAAGAGGTGATTAAAAATTATTAGCCAAAACAAGAAGATTGCTATTATCAATGGTATTATAATTACTCCTTTTCAGTTGTTAGAAGATAAAACTCTTCTTTGTGAAGGGGGAAAGATTTTGGATTTAAAGGATAAAAAAGAATCCTTCCCTCTTCTTCAGGATGTAGAGATAATTGATGCTAAAGGAGGATATGTGGTACCTGGCTACATAGATATACATATTCATGGGGGTGGTGGCGCAGATGTTATGGATGGAGAGTATGAAGCCCTAAAGAAGATAGCAGTAACTCATTCTCGTTTTGGTACCACCTCATTCGTTCCGGCTACTATGACTATGAGTAAAGAAAAAATTATTAAAAGTCTTGATAATATTCGGCTGACAAAGCAAAAAGGCACCGGAGCAGCGGAAATTTTGGGAATAAACTTAGAAGGGCCCTTTATTAGCTCAGAAAAAAAAGGTGCTCAAAAAGAAGAAAATATCAAAAAAGCATCTCAGCAGGAATTCTTAGAATACAATAGTGCTGCCGGCAATCTGATTCGTTTAGTGACTATTGCACCAGAAATACCGGGCGCATTGGAATTTATTCGCTGGTTGCACCAGCAGGGCATTATTGTAGCAGTGGGACATTCCAATGCTACTTATCAGCAAACAGTGGAAGGTATTCAGGCAGGGATATCCCATGTTACACATGTCTTTAATGCGATGAGAGGTGTACATCACCGTGAGCCGGGAGTGGCAGGAGCAGCTTTAACATTTCCTGATTTGACGGTCGAGATGATAGCTGATGGAATACATCTCCACCCCGTTATCTTAAAATTGTTAACCCAGGTTATTGGAAATGAAAAATTAATTCTGGTAACCGATGCTATGAGAGCAGCTGGTTTTAAAGCTGGAACCTATGATTTAGGGGGGCAGGAAGTCACGGTTGCCCAAGGGGAAGCCAGATTAGCGGATGGCACCTTGGC
>JAKPKS010000290.1 GCA_029553585.1 Candidatus Atribacteria bacterium
TCCAAACTCAGGAGGAATTGGTGGCAACTTAATTTTACAGAAAAATTGGGATTGACTCTGCTCTTAAAAATGCTTCTTTTATTTTATGGTATAATTGATAAAAGATTCGTTTTGTAATATTTGTTGTATAAGGAGTATTTAGTAAATGTATAAAGTGGCTGCCTATATCGAAAAAGATCCAGAAACGGGGCCCTATGTCGGTACTGTTCCTGGAATTGTTGGGGCAAATACACAAGCTGAAACCTTAGACGAGCTACAAAAGAATTTAAAGGAAGTATTCGAATTATGCTTAGAAAAAATGACTCCTGAAGAAAAGAAACTTTTACTCGAGTTTATTGGTATTCAACAAATAGAGGTATCTGCGTGAGCAAACTAAAAATAATAGATGCTAAAACCATGGAAAAAATCTTATTTAATTTAGATTTTGCCAAAACACCTCAAAAAGAAAGTCATGCTTTTTATAGACCTATAGATGAAGAACAATTACAGTTCCTCACCATAAAGGTAGAGTTTTATCCCGACCATTAATCAAGAGTATTTTAAAAGAAATTGAAATTTCTTTAGATGAATACCAAGAAATACTCAATAAAATATAAATAACAACCTTTAAAGGTTGTTCCTTTTCTTTTCCACTATCAACTCAATGCCAGCTACCACGACAATAGATGTGCTAGAAGAACCGTATCTGTGCTTCTCTTTTTCCTGGTCATTGCGAGACAGCCCCTATGCTCCTCGAAGAGATGGGAAGAATAGGCTTTTCTTTCTCCTGGTCATTGCGAGACAGCCCCTATGCCCAAGCTCTGGGCTGTCGTGGCAATCACATCCAATTATACCCGCAATCTTTAAAGAGGTATATCGTATATTGTATAACGTATAACGTTAAAGATGTTTATAGTTTAACCAGGACATAGGTTACACTTTTGCTTCAGGACATGGGTTACACTGTATACCCTCTTTCATTAGCTATAGTATAAAAAGAGAGGGACACTAAGTCAATCATACCTATTCTAAAATTACTGAACCAGACCTCCAGGGTATCACGATCTAAGCAGGCCAGTCCTACCTGGTAACCCTGAAAGGCAGATGAGATCCGGATAGGCTGATTACCCCATTTTATGAAGCCATTCTTACTTACCCTTCTTGTCTCCAGGCCCTGAGGGTATTCTATCTCATCAGGATATCCTTCAAACTTCCTGGGAGATGGTCTGTAAAGTGTAGCCGGTGTTAACATACCCAAGGCCTCATGTGGTCTGGTAAAGTTGTAATCATAGCGCCATTCATCTAAGAGGCGCTGATAGTAGTTGACACTTCCCCTTGTTCTATTCTGTACCTCTTCCTTTAAATCTCTGTGCATTCTCTCATGTGCACCATTCTGATAGGGTTTACCTGGTGTTATTCTGTCTGGTAGTATTCCTAAGGACATCCAGATTACCGAGAGTCTACTTAAACCCAGCGGACTGCTATAGGAGGCAAAGGGTGCACCATTGTCACTCCTTATTACCTTAGGCAGGCCATACTCAGTAAAGACCTGCTTTAATGCTACTTTAACCGAAGGTGTATCCTGCCTGGGGGTAAGTATAACATCGAGTGAGTACCTGGTCTTTAAGTCTCTTACGGTTAGTGGATTACATCTTTTAATATCCTCACTCAGCCACCAGCCCTTATAGTCAATAGTCCAGACATCATTGGGCTTGTTTGGCTCAATAAGCTGATTGAGATTCCCCTTATGTAAATCCTTCACCTTATGTGATCTCTTCTTCTTTAAGAGATTGGCCTTAGCCAATACCCGATAGACACTGCTTACCGAGGCCTCCTTTAGGATGCAGGCAATCTTCTTGGCTCCCCAGCTGGGGTGATGGTGTCGGATCTGTAAGATCTTGATAACTACATCTTCAGCAAGTTCAGATGGTGAGCTCTTTGGTCTTCTGCTTTTATCACCCAGGCCGTATTTGCCATCTTCTAGAAATCTATCTCTCCACTTATAGCCAGTCTTTCTGGATATACCATACTCCTTGCATAGACTCACAAATGAGGTATCCTCGCTCAGGCTCTTCAACACAAATTCTTCTCTCTCATCCATTATCTTTAATTCCCTCCAAGGCATCAGATGAACACTCCTTTACTAATAGGTTTTCATCTGTTATTCTATTTAAAAGTGTTACCTATGTCTTGAAGTTTTTTGTTACCTATGTCTTGAACCCGTACCATCCAAAGATAAGAAATACATTTTACGGTATTGAACGCACAACGTAAAACGTATAACTATACTGTACAGGTAATATATGCAAATATGCATTCAATCACTGGGTTGCCCTAAAAACCTGGTAGATAGTGAAGTAATTGGCGGCTCTTTACTGAAACATATTATACCTTAACCAACAACAGGGAAGAGTGTGAAATTATAATTATAAATACCTGCAGTTTTATTCAGCCGGCGGTAGAAGAATCTGTAGATGCTATATTACAGGCAGCCCTACTCAAAAAAGAGGGAAAAGTCAAATATGTTGTGGTAGCCGGCTGCCTTCCTCAAAGATACCTGCAGCAGGAACTGAGAGATGCTTTACCTGAGGTTGATGGTTTTCTTGGTATTGATGAAATTACCCGGATACCTGAGATTATTGAAAAGATTATCAGAAATGAAAAGCCCTATCAGGTAAATCTTAAACCCTGTTTTATATATAATGAACACTCGCCTCGCTTCATTTTTAGCCCGGGACATTATGCCTACCTTAAAATTGCAGAAGGCTGTAATAATACCTGCTCATATTGTCTTATCCCGCATATTAAAGGCACCTATCGCAGCAGAACTGTAGAGTCTGTATTTAATGAGGCTCAAAATTTAATAGAGAACTATCCTCTGAAAGAAATAATCCTGATTGCAGAGGATACTACCTATTATGGTACAGATATCTATGGTAAGCCTTCTCTGGTAAAATTACTGCAAAAATTAAATCAACTAAAATGGCCTGCTGAAAATCGCATCAGATTACTTTACACCCATCCTGCCCATTACAATGATGAATTAATCGATTTCCTGGCTGAAAATAAACGGATTTGCCCCTATTTAGATCTCCCCCTCCAGCATATCAGTGATACAGTATTACAGAGGATGAATCGGAAAGTTCAAAAAAATGATATTATAACATTAGTTAAAAAATTGAGAAAAATGATTCCTGGATTAACTTTAAGAACTACTTTTATTGTTGGTTTTCCTGGTGAAACAGAGGATGATTTTGAGGAATTATGCAATTTTGTTCAGGAATATAAATTTGAAAGGGTAGGCGTCTTCCCTTATTATAATGAGCCCGATTGCCCGGCTAACAAATTTCCCGGGCAGATTACTCAAAAAGTTAAGAAAACGAGATTAGACCGATTGATGAAAATTCAGCAAAAGATTACTTTAAAGCAGCAGCAGGATAAAGTGGGGAAAGAAATAGAGGTTCTGATCGATGGATTTTCAAAAAAAAGGCATAATTTATTAATTGGTCGTTCCTGTGCCGAGGCACCCGAAATTGACGGTGATATAATAGTTTCAGGCGGCGAGAAAAAGGATATTGGTAATTGGGTAAAGGCTAAGATAACCAGGGCATTTCCCTACCATCTGGAAGGAGAGATGTTAACTAAGTAGAAATTTATATTTGCAGACTGACCGGGTTTATGGTTATAATATCATAATATAAATAATACTATTTTCAATTTCATCAAGAGCTTAAGAGCCAGGAAAGGATACTGTACTTTGATAGAAGAAAGAAATAAAAAGTTCTGGAAGATAATTAAAAAAGAGAGCATATCACCAGTAGCATTTCTGGTGATTAACCCTAAAAATATCTTTTATCTGACAAGTTTTAAAGGTGAAGGTATACTGCTTTTGACCCCTGAGCAGAATTATCTGATTACAGATGGTCGTTATACCGAGCAGGCAGAGCAGGAGGCACGGCACTGTAAAATTATGGTCCAGCCATTGAAAGAAAGTGATGCCCAGACCATTTCCTTGACCGCGCTTTTGGCTGAATTAAAAATAGATGAATTGGGTTTTGAATCAGACTTTTTGAAAGTTAATAAATTCCTGAAATACCAGCAAATGTTGCCCCAAACAAAATTGCTCCCCTTTCCTGATATAATAGAAACTATACGCATGATTAAAGACCAATCTGAAATTTCTTTAATCCAACAGGCTGCCCGGATTGCCGACCAGGCGTTCAGGGAAACCCTCGGTAATTTGGCCACAGGAGTTTCAGAACTTACTTTGGCTAATGAATTGAATTGTTGTATACGAAAGAACGGTGCTATCAAAGAAGCATTTGATATAATTGTCACCTCTGGCGAGAGGGGATCACTGATTCATGGAGAACCTTCTGATAAAAAGATTACAAACGATGAGCTGATTATCATTGATTTTGGAGCTGTCTTTGGCGGATACCATTCTGATTGCACCCGTACTGTAATGCTAAGTGAGGGCAAGGCAAATAATCAACAGGAAAAGTTGTTTAACCTGGTAAAAGAGGTGCAGTTAAAGACCTTAGAGCAGATTAAAGCAGGTGTGTTATGTGATGAAATTGATAAATATGCCAGAGAAAAGTTTTCTGAAAAGGGATATGGCGATTATTTCCAGCATTCTTTGGGTCATGGAGTAGGCCTCGATATTCATGAATTACCGCGGCTTAGTTCTTATAGTAACACCATACTGGAACCGAATATGGTGGTTACTATTGAACCGGGACTTTATGTTCCCGGAATTGGCGGGGCTCGTCTTGAAGATACCGTAGTGGTAACCGAAAGTGGCTGTGATATCTTGACCACATTACCTAAAGAATTAATGCTTTCCTTTTAACTTAAAAAATCTAAAAAATAAAAAGGAGAGAGAATATGGGTTTAGAAAAAACAGACCCGGCAATATATAAACTTATTAAAAAAGAGGAAGAACGTCAAAAATTCACTTTAGAACTGATTGCCTCGGAAAATTTTGTCAGTGAGGATATTCTGGAGGCGCAAGGCTCAATCCTGACCAATAAATATGCGGAAGGGTATCCTGGTAAAAAGTATTACGGTGGCTGTCAATTTATTGATGAAGTGGAAATTTTAGCTATTGAAAGAGCCAAAAAATTGTTTTCAGCTGACCATGCCAATGTACAACCTCATTCCGGCTCACAAGCCAATATGGCTGTCTATTTCAGCGTTTTAAAGCCTGGTGATACTGTTCTGGCGATGAATCTGTCTCATGGCGGACATCTTACTCATGGAAGTCCGGTAAACTTTTCCGGCATGTTGTACCATATTGTGCCCTATGGTGTTAATAAAGATACTGAACAGATTGATTATGACGAATTGAGAGACCTGGCACTGAAAAATAAACCTAAGATGATTATCGCCGGCGGCAGCGCCTATCCCAGGGAAATTGATTTTCCCAGATTTCGCGAAATTGCCGATGAAGTTGGTGCCTATCTCATGGCAGATATCGCTCATATTGCCGGTTTAGTGGTTACCGGCGTACATTCTGACCCTGTTCCTCACTGCCATTTTGTGACCACTACCACCCATAAAACCTTACGGGGCCCCAGAGGGGGATTAATTCTCTGTAAAGAGGCACTTGCTAAATTGGTTGACAAAAGTATTTTTCCCGGTATGCAGGGAGGCCCTCTGATGCACATTATTGCAGCCAAAGCAGTCTGTTTCAAATTAGCTATGAGGGATGACTTTGTAGCTTATCAAAAACAGGTTAAAAAGAATGCACAAACCCTGGCTCAGTGTTTACTGGATATGGATTATAAATTAGTATCAGGTGGAACTGATAATCACTTGATGTTAGTGGATTTAAGGAATAAAGGACTTAATGGCAAACAGGCTGAAAAAGCGCTGGAAGAAGCAGGTATAACCGTAAATAAAAATACTGTGCCTTTCGATACCCAATCACCGATGATTACCAGTGGCATTCGAATCGGTTCACCGGCTATGACTACCCGGGGTATGAAAGAACCGGAGATGAGATTTATCGCTGCCTTGATTGACCGTGTATTGAGTAATATTGATAATGATGGGATTAAGCAGGAAGTACATCAGGAAGTGGTTAAACTGTGCAGGCAGTTTGTTTCCTGAACTAATTTTAAAGACGCTAAAATATTTTTTAATTATTAAGCAAAGAAATAAAAAGTATAAAAGAATACGAAAATAATAACATTTTACATGTTTATTGTATAATATTACTTACGATGGGTAAGGGGGAATTAACTTGATAGATACCAGTGATTTCAAAAATGGAATAAGTATAGAATTAGAAAATGTTTTATATACCATTATAGAGTTCCAGCACGTCAAACCGGGCAAGGGTGGCGCTTTTGTCAGAACCAAGCTGAGAAATGTTGAGACCGGCGCCGTTATTGATCGGACATTCCGGGCGGGTGAAAAATTCGAGCAGGCGATTTTAGAACGTAAAGATATGCAGTATCTCTATAATGATGGACACAACTACTATTTTATGGATAAGGATTCTTATGAACAAATACCCATTGATCATGATATGATAGGAGATTCAGCAGATTTATTGAAAGAGGGGAACGATATAGAGGTCACTTTCTGTAAGGGTATCGTGATTGGAGTTCAGCTTCCTTCCACCATTGCTTTAGAAGTGGTAGAAACCATAATTGGGGCAAAAGGGAATACGGTATCCGGGGCTATGAAGCCGGCAACGCTGGAAACCGGTGCCGTGATACAGGTTCCTCTTTTTATTAAAGAAGGGGATATAATCAGAGTAACTACCATTGATAAAAAATATCAGGAAAGAGTATAAATACACTAATGGAGTTAGCAAGCGTTTTAACCGATAAAGGGAGTATAAATATTTCTCGCGCTACTATCGAAACCTTAACCCGTCTAATTTTACAAGATATCAATGGTATCATTCATCTTAAAAGAACCAATCTGCGAAAGAGAACCGCGTTATTGACAGAAAATGGGGATAAAGAAAACGGAAACGGCGCGCAGGAAGTCAGGGTAGAAATCAAGCCCGACACTATCATCATCAATCTTTATTTAATCATTCAGTATGGAATTAAGATTCCGGATTTAACCTGGGAAGTCCAGACTAAAATTAAGGAAAAACTGAAGAAAGTGACCAATCTGGAAATTGAACAGATTGATGTCCATATTCAGGGTATCCGTTTTTCTAAAAAATATCACAATAGAGGAACATTAGTTGCCCCAGGGACCTTTTTAAAGATATTTTAAAAATAGGACAATTTGATAATAAAATAAGGAAAAAAAAGAACAGATGGGAAACAGAAGACTGGCAAGGGAGATGGCTCTCAAAATTATCTTTCAGGTAGATCTTGTTCATAGCAATGTTGATGAAGCAAGTTCTTTTACCTTTCAGGTTGAAGATGTATTACAGTATAGCAATTGTGATAATATTATCGCTTTTTCCCAGGAATTAGTAAAAGGAGTACTTGCCAATCTTTCTGAAATAGATAATCTAATTAAAAGCAATGCCAACCATTGGTCTTTAGAAAGAATGGCTAATATTGACCGAAATATATTGCGTATTGCGGTCTACGAAATAGCCTTTATAGATAATATTCCCAAAAGTGTTTCTATTAATGAGGCAGTGGAATTGGCAAAAAAGTATAGCACCGAAAATTCTTTCGGTTTTGTTAATGGCGTACTGGGAAAGATTGAAAAAAAATCCAATCAGGATTTTCCAACAGATACAGATGTGAATACTTAAAATATTAAGAGATAGGTTTTAGATGCAGGTAAACCCCTCCCCTTCCAATGAAAAAATATTTACTGTAACCAGTGTCACCCAATATATTCAGAAGCTGTTTAGCTCAGATCCTATTTTGCACAAGGTAACCATAACCGGGGAAATAAGTAACTTTATCTTTCATTCCTCTGGCCATATGTATTTTGTGCTAAAAGATGAACAAGCGCAGATAAAATGTGTCATGTTTAGGGGCAGTAATTTAGGGATTGATTTTAAGCCTGCTGATGGCTTAAGTGTAAAGGCAAAAGGAGAGATAAGGGTTTATGAAAGGAGGGGAGAATACCAATTTTATGTTACCCAGATGACTGAAGCAGGTAAAGGCTCCTTGTTTGCTGCCTTTGAAGCTTTAAAAGAAAAATTGAAAACAGAGGGTTTATTCAGGTCGGAAATAAAAAAGACCTTACCCGAGATTCCCCATAAAATTGCAGTTATCACTTCTCCCACGGGAGCAGCAATACGTGATATTATTTCTATTACCTTACGTCGATTTCCTAATATACACATCTTAGTGGTACCTGCTTTGGTACAGGGAGAAGGGGCAGCTCAACAGATTGCTGAAAATATCGCTTTTCTTAACGAGGTATTGCCGGAACTGGACTTTATTATCATTGGCAGAGGTGGAGGCTCCATTGAAGAATTATGGGCTTTTAATGAAGAGATATTAGCCCGGGCAATCTATGCCTCTAAGATTCCCATTGTCTCAGCAGTTGGCCATGAGACCGATTTTACCATCTCTGATTTTGTGTCAGACCTTCGTGCCCCTACACCTTCCGGAGCTGCAGAAATGACTATACCGGATAAGGAAAGTATCGTTAAACACATCTTATTATTAAGAGGAAAATTAAACCGCATAGTCCTACATATCTTTGCTTTGAAAGAACAGGAATATGCGAGTCTAAACGATAATTTAAAGTATCAGAGTCCTAAGAATAAAATACTACAACATATGCAGACTATAGATGATTTGAATAATCGTTTAAAGTTGAATATAAAACATATTCTGAATCTCTATGAGAACAGATTAAAGAATTTCAGGGACAAATTAACTACTTTAAACCCGAAATCGGTCTTGAGCAGAGGGTACAGTATCTGTCTAAAAATACCGGAAAGAATAGTAATTAAAAATATAAATCAAGTTGAGAAAGGCAATAAGATTAGTGTTATAGTACAAAACGGCTCGATTTCAGCCGATGTATCAGGAAAGGGGGAGAATAAAAATGAGTGCTAAAAGTAAAAAAGATGAAGGAATTTCTTTTGAAGATTCCTTAAAAAAGTTAGAAGAAATTGTTGAACAATTGGAAAAGGGAGAGCTGAACTTAGATGAGGCCTTAAAGTTATATGAAGAAGGGATGTATTTTTCCGATAGATGTCTGGAGAAATTAAATGAAACCAAACAAAAAGTAGAAAAGTTGACCAAAGAGGCAGATAAAAAATATCATACTGAGCCATTTACTATGAAGGGCAATGGAGAGGTTGTTGAGGAGTAAATGGAATTAGCTGCCTACTTGTCGGAAAAAAAGAAAATAATTGATCAATATCTGGACGAAAAATTGCCTTCAGAACAAGAAGAGCCCATTCTTTTACATCGGTCTATTCGCTACAGCGTTTTAAACGGCGGGAAAAGGTTGCGGCCAATTCTGACTCTGATGGCTGCAGAGCTGTTGGGGCTGCATTTTGAACAAGTTTTGCCTGCCGCAGCCGGGATTGAGTTAATCCATTGTTTCACCCTGGTTCATGATGATTTACCCTGTTTAGATGATGACGATTATCGCCGGGGGAAGTTGACCAGCCATAAAGTGTTCGGGGAAGCTATGGCAGTATTAACCGGGGATGCCCTGCTGGTAATGGGAATGGAATTTCTTATCCGGAACGCCGAAGTAAAAGGGATAAAAAAAGAATCAGTTATCAGGGTGTTGGAGAAGGTGCTGGAAATATTGGGCACCAGAGAGTTGCTGGGAGGGCAGGTTAATGATATTAACTGGCAGAAAGAAAAGCAAAATAATGAAAGTATCATAGATATTTATAAAAAAAAGACTTCTGCCTTAATCTGCGCTGCTCTGGAAACCGGTGGCTTATTAGCACAGGCGACTGAAGCGCAACTGTCAACCCTTTATCAGTTTGGGGTGAAGCTCGGACTTGCTTTTCAAATTACAGATGATTTGCTGGATTTTGAACAGGATAAAAAAGATTATGACCGACCTAATTATCCGGCAGTCTATGGCTTTAAAAAAGCCCAGAATGAGGTAGGGCGGTACTGTAGGGAAGCAAAAGATAGTATATCCCTTTTCGGAGAAGATGCCCGGTTATTTTTTGCATTGATTGATTACGTCCAGCACCGTACAGAATAAAAGAAAAATTTTAGAAAGGGGAAAATAGAAACAATATGCTAAGAACATTTAATCGCAGGTATGATGAAATAAGACCCATTAAAATAATTCGAAATTATATTAAGTATTCGGAAGGCTCAGTCTTAATAGAAATGGGTGATACCAGGATTATTTGTACTGCCAGTGTGGAAGAAAAGGTGCCTCTATTTTTAAGAGGTACTCAGCAGGGCTGGATTTCAGCAGAATATTCTATGATTCCCCGTGCCAATCAGGTTAGAAATCTAAGAGATTCGGTAAAAGGTAAAATTGATGGAAGGTCTCAGGAAATTCAGCGATTGGTTGGCCGTTCCTTAAGAGCGGTAACCAATCTGGATAAGTTAGGACCTCGAATGATCTGGCTTGATTGTGATGTAATACAGGCAGATGGAGGAACCAGGACAGCCTCTATTATCGGTTCCTATATTGCGCTGGTAGATGCCCTACAATATCTAAAAGCTGAAAAAAAGATTGAATCTCTCCCGGTTAAGCATTTTTTGGGCGCTATCAGTGTTGGTATAGTGGAAGGAGAAATGTTATTGGATCTGGACTTTAAAGAAGACAGTAATGCTCAGGTAGATATGAATATAGTAATGACTGATGGAGGAAATGTGGTAGAAATTCAGGGGACTGCTGAAGATCGGCCTTTTTCTATGAGAAATTTGAGTAAATTAATTGAATTAGCTGAAATTGGTATTGCACAGGTTATAACGGTGGAAAAAGATATTATTGGAGAATTATGCTAAAGATTGTGATAGCTACCCGGAATGCAGGTAAACTTAAAGAAATCAGCGAAAAACTTAAAGATTATCCTGTAGTGCTGGTTAGTCTACTGGATTATCCTCAAATTCCTGAAATAGAAGAAAAGGGTACGACTTTTTCTGAAAATGCTTTTTTAAAGGCATCCACTGTATCCCATTATACCAACCTGCCGGCTTTAGCAGATGATTCCGGGCTGGAAATTGATTGTTTAGATGGTAAACCAGGTATCTATTCTTCCCGTTGGGGAAAAACAGATGAGGAAAGAATTGAAAAAGTATTGAAGGCTATACAGGAGACCAGAAATAAAGAGAGGAAAGCCCGTTTTGTCTGTGCTATGTGTCTGGTAATCCCGAAATACCCTGAAAATAGGACTCTTACCTCAGAAGGTTTTTGTTACGGAAAAATAACTAATTTCCCTCAAGGGGATGCTGGTTTCGGATATGACCCTATATTTATGCCTGATGGATATAACCTCACTTTCTCTCAATTAGGGGTGGAAATAAAAAATAAGATAAGTCACCGGGCTAAGGCTCTTGATGAAATATTGCCCCAAATTATTGCATATTTCCAATTAAAATAGTTCGTATTAATGAGGATTGAAGACCTCTCAAAAACAGGAAAAAGTAAACCGTTAGTGTAAAATTTACTGGGGTACTTAAAAATATCTAAAACTTGCTTTATAACATAAAAAAGGTGTAGACTTACCTAAAAATACTACATCAAAGTATCCTTTAAAAAAAGGAGGTAAGACTACACCTATGGATACTAATACTATAACAATAACCATTCCCCAGGTCAAGGTAGAAATTCCCATTAAGGGATTAACCTTTGATATCCTGGAGAATATGATCTTTGACATGATCCTAAAAATAGCCCAAATAGCCTTTAGCAAAGCCCTGCTTGATATAGACTCCTACCTGCGCAAGAACAGAAGACGGGGACAACTGAAAAACACCGGTAAAAGAAGCAAGACCTTCTTAACCCGTTTCGGTGATGTCTCCTTTTCCCGTACCCGTTACCTGGAGAAAACCGGTAAGGCCCGATACCTGTTGGATGAGACACTATCTACCATCAAAAACCAGCGGATCAGCCTCACACGTGCCATGATGGAGTGTCTGCTAGCCACCCTCTCCTCCTACCGGGAAGTAGTCAACCAAACAAGGCTTTTACTCGGATACTCCCGCAGCCATGAGTCAATACGCAGGAACATCCTGTCTGAGGCTAAGTTAATGATCGGACAGGAAAAAAAGAGACTGCAGCAGATCGAGAATCTGGATCTGCCTGCCAGGAAAGCACCGGAGGTTGTCTATACCGAAGCGGATGCCACCTATATCAAACTACAAAAACCAGAAAAAGACCAAAAACTGGAAGTGAAAATCGGTATCGGCTATACGGGTAAGGAGAACCGCTACCACACTGGCAACTCCCAAAGACTAAAAGAAAAGTTTGTCTATATCGGAACCGGAAAAGATTTCATGGATAACTTTAGCCTAAGAGCAGAAGAAGAACTAAACCTCTCCCAAGCTAAAAGACACTACTTCGGCGCAGATGGAGACAAGTGGATAACAGCCGGAATCCGTGACTACTTTCCCAATGCTACTTATCTACTTTGCCGTTTCCATCTAAACAAGCGCCTCAGGGAATCCCTTCCGGGCAACAAAGTCGAGCAGAAGCTGATCAGAAACTTACTCCTGGCCAATCAGATTGAGGAGGCTTTAGCCCAAGTGGACCGTCTCCTGGTAGTCTCTTCTGATCCCAAACAAAAGAAGCTCCTGGCCGACTTCTATCGCTATGTTGCGAACAACCGCCAGGGGATCACCAATCAGGTAACACTAAAAGACAAGGATATCGCCAAAACCGGGGCGATTGAATCCAATGTCAATACGGTCATCTGTTCCCGCCTGAAACAGGGCAGAAGCTGGAGTAAAAGGGGAGGCCTGTCGATCTTGAAAGTGAAAGAAACCTTTCTCAACAGGAAGTGGGATAGCTGGTGGAAGCAAGAGAGAAATCATCCCCTCAAGGTAATACCCCTTAACCCGCCCTTATCGGCTGCCTGTTTTACCCAGGAGGTCTACACCTCTGCGGTCATCCAGGTGAGGATACCGGCCTTAGAGGGGCCAAATCAGGACAGGCCCTGGGTAGGTGTGTTATACGAAAATTATCTCAGTTAGAGATTGTGTAATTAAATAACAGAAAATGAAAGAAAGCAGATTGGTATGTATGAGTGTCAATCAAATAAAATCAGGGAATTTGATGCGTATTTAAAACCACTATAGTCTTTTCTAACCCGTAAGGTAGGTCTACCTAAAAAAAGAAGATTTTGGCAACAGAAAAAACTACCCACAAAAGTTTGACACAGACAA
>JAKPKS010000294.1 GCA_029553585.1 Candidatus Atribacteria bacterium
TAAGTGGACCAATGAATATTGGTAATCCAGATGAAATTAGTATTTTAAAACTTGCTAAAAAAATTATCTATTTAACTGACTCCAGACTGCACATTGTTGTGAAAACTTTACCCGAAGATGACCCAAAGATGAGATGCCCCGATATAAGTAAAGCAAAGAAAATGCTGGAATGGCAACCAACAACAGATATTGATACAGGGATAAAAAATACGATAGAATATTTTTATAATTTTTTAAAAAATCGCAATAATATTATATAAAGGTTTTTAATTATTTTATGTCTTTTTATTTTCTCCAGTATAGCGAGTGTATGGATATATAGTCTGGCTAAAAGTTTAGAGCTTTTTGTGTGTTGCTTATTTGTTACTTATTAATTGTATTAATCTCATGATGTGTTTACACATCCACGTTCTTTCCTATAGAAATTAGGATACTATTTATCCGGGTTTCGGTAAAGATAATTTTCGCTTACCATCGGTAAATTTCTGATAAGGAATCTTACCTTTAAGCCGGTAACCCTGATTCGTTCTTTTAAAATTGTAATTGTAGATAAACTGATCCAGATCATCCTGTAGCTCATCCAAAGAGGTATAAATCTTCCTGAGCATGACTATCTGGTAGAACTCCTCTAACAGTGTTCTATTGAATCTTTCTACCATCCCGTTACTCTTAGGACACCTGGGCTTAATCCGGCTATGGGTGATACCACAGGAAGCAAGAAATATCTCATAGTCATGCCTCCCGTTCTTCCAGTGGGTGGTGTATTCCTTGCCATTATCAGTTAGGATGCGATCTAAGGGAATACCAAATAGATCATAGACCGGGATAACTTTGGTCTTTACAAAGTCAAGGGCGCTTTCTGCTTTCTTGGTAGTATAGACTTTGGCCAAGCCAAAGTTGCTATAGGCATCAATACCTGTCTGTTGATAGATTCTGCCCAAGCCCTTGATAGTACCCACATAGAAGGTATCCTGACAAAAGAGATAGCCGGGACAGAAAGACTCAATATGGGCCTCTTTCTTCTTCTCTAGCTCTCTCTGATACCTTTCTGTGATGACTGGATTATCCGAATGCTCCTGGGCGTAAAAGAGTCTATCCAGACGGTGATTGAGTCCTTTTCTTACCAAGACATTGTAGATACCGGTTTCACTGATTATGATACCCTGGGTCTTTAGCTCATTGGATATCCTTCTGGGTCCATGGGTCGGATAGTCTATTATGTAATTGTAAATGATCTGCTCAAAATCCGGTTTGATCTGATTGGGCATCTTAGGCTTGGAACGCTCTTTATCCTTTAGTCCCAGATAGCCGTACTTGTTAAATCTCATTAACCACTCATAGTAGATGGTTCTGGATATGTTGAATAATCTACAGGTACCGGTAATGTTCTTGTTTTTATATGCATGTTCGAGTACACTATACTTGTAACTGGCAATACGCTCATCTTTGGTCATGTGTGCTTTACTCCTTCCTATTGAATATTTTTTGGTTATATCTATTCTATAGGAAAGTGAACATGCATGACCAATTTTTTTAAGCTTAATTTAAGCTAAAGTGTAAAGACCACTCGAAATTAGTACAAATAAATACTGTATCCTGCAATATGTGTATATGGTATTGGATACATTACGGCTTATTTGTTTGGGTTATTTAATAATTCAATAATATTGATGGGTGAATGAGATTTTGAAAAGATTTTTAAGATAAAGATGTTATCAGATTAATTCTTATAATATTTATATCATATTACCCTAATATAATTATCGAGTCAATTCTTCCAATTATTGTGTTAGTCATAGATTAAAAGAAATGAAATCTTTAAATATTATAAAATAGGGCAAGGTTCCATTCCGATTAGTCGGGGATAAAGAGCCTGTTGTATTAAAAAAATTCTGGCATCATGGTATCTACCAGCGAAGCGTGAAGCCTAAGCGGTTAGGTATCTGCCAGTTAAAGGAGAGCCGGTTATTAATCCGATAGGAAATCTCTTTACGGTTTTCCTGCCACTCTCTCCAATTATTAAGATTCACCTGTCCCCCGTAATTGAACCGGATCTTTCCAAAG
>JAKPKS010000006.1 GCA_029553585.1 Candidatus Atribacteria bacterium
GAATTTATTATTACTGGTTTTTCGATTTTATACCGTAACTCAATTAACTTTTCCAACAAAAGTGAATAGAGCATAACCTGCTGACAGCAGGGACATTGGAATTCATCTAAATAAAAGTATTCTGCAATTTTAATGTGATTGATTTTGTGTTGAATTACCATTATTTTTGCTTCCCATCATTCTGCTCCAATAATAATTCTTTTTCGTAAAAAGCCTCTTTTTTGAACAGAGAATCATAAAATTCGCGATTAACACGGGAAATATTGGCCTTCATCAAGGTTTCTAATTCTTTGGTTTCCTGTGTTTTTAAGGTTATGTTCTTTCCCTCCAGAATTTCGAGCAGTTTTTTCCAGGCTTCCTCCCACTTCCTTTCTCCTTCACCAATACCAAATTCTTCCTCAGCCCAGAGCATAGTGGTTAATAATGCTTCCTTAATAATCTCTGCTCTATCCTTTTCCAGTCTATTCTTTAAAAAACCAAATCCAATGGAAACTGCAAACAGGAGTAGTCCTTCCAATAAGAATTTGCTGAATAAAGTTTGAATCATTTTTTCCCTTTCCTTAAATTAAAATGCTTTTAAGATATTTCTTTTACGCATACCAGAAAAAAAGCCGGGACTCCTAGTATAAGTCCCGGCAGAGTAACAATGAGTCATATGTGAAATCTATTTTACAATACTATTTTTTTTCTGGTCATTGCAAACCATTTCTCGCAGTGACAAATGTGTCTTACGTTTTGCGTTTTGCGTCATGCGTAGAAAATAAAAGAAAATAAATATATTCTTTCCTGGTCATTGCGAGACAGTCCCTAAGCCTGAACTATAGGCTGTCGTGGCAATCACATCCACTTCCACCCACACTCTTTAAAGAAGTATATCGGGTATACCTTTATAACCGTATAATGTTAAATTCTGCAGGCAATAGAGTATGAGACTGCCACGCTCACTTCGTTCGCTCGCAGTGACAATATAGTTTTGCGTCGTGAGTACTGTATATTGTGTGAAATTTATTTTACAATACTATTATTTTTCTGGTCATTGCAAACCATTTTTCGCAGTGACAAATGCGTCTTACGTTGATGGCAATATGTTTGCTTATCTATGGATTATTCAGTTACATCCATAACATCAATGGACTGGTAATTAATAATGCGGGCGTTAACCTTTTCTATCAGGTCATTACCTTTGTTATGAAAAATGTTTTTCTCAATTATAGTGTCCATAACAGTTTCAATGACTTCACTCTGTTCTTCCAGATCATCATAATCCCCATCTTCCACACACTTGGGATTATCAAGGGTCATATTAACCAATAGCCCATCACTGTCTCGAAATTGCATGTAAAGTCGCTTGTAGCCGGTAACATCACCAAGTTTGGTAGCCATATTTTCCTCCTTATCTCTATTTAATAAGATTCAGTCTTATTGTTTAGCCATTTTTTACTAATCGGTAAGCTGGCAAGCTTTGTTCAGCCTGATTTCGTCCAGGTTATATTTCTGCAGGCTGAATAATTGATTGGCAGTATCAAACACATCCTGTTCTTCAGCCGATTCC
>JAKPKS010000052.1 GCA_029553585.1 Candidatus Atribacteria bacterium
AGAGATTTGCGTAAGTTAGTTAGCATTTTACTGATGGAGGATAGTTCTAATTTTAAAGAGTCCAATTCATCCAATGTAATATACTTTCTTCTTTCAAAAAGGATTAAAATATTAACACATTCAAAGCCAGAACGCCGAGCAATATTTAAAAACTGAGCAAAATCTTTATCAGAAGTTGAAGCAGAACCTTCTGCAATATTATTAGTAATACTCATAGCTGCAGCTCTAAGCTGTTCTGAAAATCTATAACAGTGTTTCATATCAGTTCTATCTGCTATATCAAATAATCTATCAGACAACTCAATACTTTTCTTCCACACATCCAGTTTCTCAAATCTATACATTTCTTTATCCATCATCTCTCTGCTCTCTGCTCTTAGCCCTCGGCTCAACTTACAGCTTCGCCCCGTGGCTTATGCATTCTGGGTTGCACAAGGCGTTAAAAGATATGGCTGGTAGAGTATTATATTTTAGTCAGGAATGGATTTCGCATCAAGTACGGAAAGACAAAAAGCAGGAGCAGAAGGACCAAAATGCAGAGCAGATAAAAAAATTGGCTTCTAAATTACCCTGTAATGGGGTAACTGAGAAGTCAATGAATTTTGGATTAAGGTTCTTTGCTGTCCTGTATTTTATCGGTATGTTAGCCATAGTTTTATAATACTCTCGTTTATATTTTTCATAATTAGGGTCACCATTGAAATTAGGGGTGGGGCTGTCAATATATTTTTGCAGGGGAAATGAGATTTAGAGAGAATGGGGATAGAGGGGAGAAAGATAAAATAAAGTGGGATAAGAGATTAGCTATGTGGAAAAAAATCTATGCTTCACGCAGATTACGCTGATTCCGAAGATAAACAAAGAATAGGTAGGGGATGAACAGGATTATATTAGCTGAGGGCGAAGGGCGTAGAGCGGAGAGAGGATTTAACTTGACGCAGATTAGGTTAATAAGAAAAAGGTAAAAAAAGGTAATAGCTGGTAAATAAAGAAGATGATATCTATAGTAATAGACAGTAAAGTAAGTCGGTGGACAAGGGAAATAAAATATGTGTTTGG
>JAKPKS010000277.1 GCA_029553585.1 Candidatus Atribacteria bacterium
CTTCTTTTATAGGAAAATGATAGTAAGTAAACACATTGATTTCTGTCTGAAGAGATCTGGTGTGTTCGAAAAACAATTCTCTATTCTTGTAATTTAATATTTTAATATTAACAAGGAGGTAAATTAAAATGAAAGTAAGTCAAAAAGCATTACTGTTTATCAGTGTACTGTTTCTGTTAACGATATTCTCTCCTTATAGCGTACCGGGCTCGGTCGTATCGGCTGCCTCGGACACTCCTCAGGATATCATCGCCGGCACTATTGAAGCATTGAGGGATATGGATACTTCTCTGGATAGTTCTGTGTTTAGAAGGGTTTTAAGGAGGGCACAAGGTGTTGCCATATTTCCATCAGTGACCGAGATCGCACTTTTGGGGGTAGGAGGAATGAGTGGCAACGGGCTGGTATTGAGAAAAGATCGTGATACCGGAGTATGGTATGGACCTGCCTTTTTAAAAATAAGCACACTCGGTGTAGGTGCTCGCGTTGGCATTCAGAATCTGGATCTGTTATTGGTCATCAACGATTCGGATGGCCTGGGTGCCTTTATGAAAAAGACATTCAAGTTTGGCGGTACACTTGCCTGGACAGTGGGGCCAATAGGCAGATCGGTTTCTGCAGAGATTGATTCTGAATTAACCGCTCCGATATACTCTTATTCTATTGCTAAAGGTCTCTATTTTGATGCCGGTTCTCTTGAAGGCTCTACCATCAAAGATCACAGTTCTGCCAATACGGCATTCTGGGGTGAGGGGATCTCCAATAAGATTATCTTAGAGGAGCGAAGAGTAATCAACACAGAGGTAATGAAGATCTGTAATTATATTGACAATATGGGTACCGATTGATCTACTGATAATTATTCAACTAATTTAAAGTTGCTTCTGTTAAAAAAGTCAAAATACTACTACTATAATGGATAGTTTATTATTAACCGGTTGCCGGGCAACAGATTAATCAATCTTCAACCGGGATTTCTGCTACCTAAAGCCAATATAGCACATAGAAAGAGAGTAATGATTGTTGCGGCATGGAAATATCAAATTAAAAAAATGTGTATTTTCTTCCAAAAGTGTTATTTTCAACATCGAAAATGCAGGTAATATGACAATTGGCTATTATGGTAACTGTTTCTTTGCTTTAGATTATAAAATAACGATAAAAGTACAAAAGATACCTTGGGGCAATGGAATTTAATTAATATGAAATAGGAAATATAGTTCCTGCATTAGCTTTATTCGGGTCATAATGTTGCTTACCTTTTTACACTTTTGTATTGTCGAATATTATAGTATATCTTTCCAAAACCCTCTTTTTATTAAAAAAGTATTTTTAATAATAATTTATAATTTGTTGTAATATCAACTAAATGTGATTATAATATGGTATGGGAAACCGTAATCAATACACAAAGGGTAGGTATTATGAAGAGCGAAAAGACTTTAGGCAGAGTTAGTGCCAGACTAATTAGTAAATTGTATGATGAAAATATCCCTATTTTCGAAATTAGCCAAGCCCAGAAGATTTTAGGTAAGAGTTATGAAAATACTACCAGCTTGTTAAGGGATATGGCAAACCGTCGGGTAATTGTGCGTTTAAAATCGGGTAAGTATTTAATCATTCCCCAGGAAATGGGCAGTGAAAAGAATTATTTAGGTAACTGGTATGAAGTTGCTAAAGAAGTAGTTAATTCAAAAAAGTATTATATCGCGTTTTATAGTGCTATGAATTATTGGGGTATGCTAACACAGCCGTTAAATAAAATATTTATCGCTACTCCTAAAAGACAGGTAGTACCCAAGGAAATGAAAGGAAAAATGAATTTTATTACTATAAAAGAAAGTGCAATATGGGGGGTGAGCGAAGAGTGGATAGAACGCAAAGAGAAGTTTAGAATTTCAAATATAGAAAAAACAATAATTGATTGCTTAACTTTACCCCAATATTGCGGAGGCATTACAGAAATAGCTAAAGGGATTTACATAATACAGGCAAAGATTGATTACCAAAAGTTATTGGACTATGTTAATAGGTTAAATAAAAATATAGTAGCAAAAAGATTGGGATATCTATTAGAGTTATTGAATATTATTACACCTGAGATTAGTTTAGAATTAAAAAAATATGTAAAAGACCGATATGACCTGTTTGATCCTACCTTATCAAAAAAAAGAATAAGTAAAAATTCCTGGCGTTTGATTGATAATATAGGAGCAAAACAGATTGAAAACATAGTAAGGTTTTGAAGATGATTGATTATTTTCAAGTGCAAAAATTATCTATCCAGAATAATGTATCACCGGTTATTATAGAAAAAGATTATTTTATCGAGCTTATCTTATATTTCTTTTCTAAATATGATTACCTAAATAAGAATATTATTTTTAGAGGAGGGACTGCCATAAATAGCTTGTTTAATGGGGAAATAAGCCTTACCGGTGAAGCGTAGCGTTGAACAGACAAGAAATAAGATTGTAATAAAATTAAATGGGTTGTTGCCTGTAAAATGGTATTATGCTATACTGAAACCGGAGAGATGACCGAGAGGCCGAAGGTGGTTGCCTGCTAAGCAATTGAGCGGATTATAGTCTGCTCCGAGGGTTCGAATCCCTCTCTCTCCGCCATTTT
>JAKPKS010000097.1 GCA_029553585.1 Candidatus Atribacteria bacterium
TGGCTCAGTATGAATTGCCTTTTGGGAACATTCGTCATAGTTCCAGAGATGAAAATGGCTATATTCATTTGCGTTGGGAGGACTTAAGCGAAGGGACATTAAATCCGGAGTTTTATTATAGTGCCAATGATGCGCCCTGGCAGAACTCAACTATTTATGATATATCTGCAGGAGAAAAGGAAGCATTGGCACCCTATTGTTTTAATCAAAAATTGCGTTACCGACTTCATTATAGCATTGAAGAAATGGGTGAAACCATAGCAATGATGCATTCTGCCTATTGGGATAGCAATTCTTTTCCTCCTTCAATAGATAATCTGGCTTATATTGGAACAGATGCAGAAGGGGATAGTGTAACTGTATATTCTCAAAATCTGGATTTACGGGAGTCCTACACTGCAATTAGTTCCGATAAAATATATTTTACAATGAAGAACTGCAGCGGTAGTTTTCCGATAATGAATTCACTAACCAGTTACAATGTATATCTTGCCGTGTTGGGCAATATTACCTCGTTAATAGATAGTGTAGGTTATGCGATGGTCTATAGTTTTAATATTCCCGGTTTAATTTCCAGCGGGTTGTATAAAGTTGGTTATGATTCTTTCACACAGCAACCTGTTTTTACGCGTTTAGGCAATGTTCAAAGTCAGGTTTCCGGAGGAGCATTAAATCTTGCTTGTAATATTAGCGATTTAACTGCCGATCCAAATTTTGGTGCTTTACCAGATGCTATAATGATGTTAGGGCTTACGCTGAAAGTAGATATAGATTTAGCTAATTTGGAACCACAGATTGGGCTTGGCGATTATAGCACTCCTGCCTTTATTCTCTTTCAGGATAATTATTATCAGGTAAGCCAAAATTCCCTTCCGGTTTGCACTTTTAACAGTTACGATACTCTTACCCATCTTTTACAGATAGATTATCTGGATGCAGATGCGGATTTTCCTTTGCTGGCGGAAGCGGAATTACCGGATGGAAGCATTTTACAATTTGTGGCTACAGGTATGGATTATTCTTTTGGTGTTACTTATGCTTTACAATTACCGGTTGCTGAAGTTGATTCCCTCACTTGGAGGTTCAGCGATAACGGTTTTGACATCGTTCAGGGAGTTATTCACCTCGTTTCTAATCAGGATGCTTCTCTTATTCCCTCAAAATTATCATGCCTAATGCCCAATCCAGTTTATTCTTTTCCTGTGAACATTAACCTGAAGGGATTGTGTGATAAACCGGTATTTATAGATATTTATAACATAAAAGGACAAAAAGTGGCAGAGCTAAATCTACCCCCAAGCAGAAATAGCGAATTGACTATCAGTTTTGCCCAAAAGCAGCTTTGTTCAGGAGTATATTTTATGAAAGTAAAAAATGGTTCTAAGTCCCTCAAACACAAATTCGTGGTGGCAAAGTAACAGCAGATATGTTTATTGATTATGCAAAAATAAGAATTAAAGCCGGAAACGGGGGTGACGGCATAGTAAGTTTCAGACACGAAAAATATGTTCCCAAAGGTGGACCCGATGGTGGTGATGGAGGAAAGGGAGGAGATGTTATTGCTATTGGAGACAGCAATTTAAATACCCTTTTAGATTATCGTTATCACAAAATCTTCAAAGCTGGAAATGGAAAACCGGGTGCCGGAGCTAGAAAAAGTGGCGCTAAAGGAGAGGATTGTATCTTACGCTTACCCTTAGGCACCGAAATATATGTGATTGAAGAAGATAAGAGATATAAACTGGCAGACATCACTGAAGCGGGAGAAAAAGTTATTTTATCCGCAGGTGGCTATGGTGGTAAAGGAAATTGCAATTTTGCCACTCCCACAAATCAAGCTCCCAGAATTGCCACTTTAGGCATCAAAACTGAAGAAATGGAACTGGAACTGGTTTTAAAATTAATGGCAGATGTAGGTTTAGTGGGTTTTCCTAATGCTGGTAAATCAACTCTGTTAAGTGTGTTATCAGCTGCCAAGCCCAAAATAGCAGATTATGAATTTACCACTTTAGAGCCAATGCTGGGGGTGGTTTATGTTAGCGATTATCAGAGTTTTATTTTGGCTGATATTCCGGGATTAATTAAAGGTGCACATTTAGGTAAAGGATTGGGAGATCAGTTTTTGCGTCATATCCAGCGCACTCATCTATTGCTGTTCTTAATTGATATTGCCTCTGAGGATCCCGTTGAGGCATATAACACCCTGAAATCTGAACTCTATCTATATGATTCCTTTATGGATAAAAAACCGCATTTAATCGTGATCAGTAAAACCGATACTGTTCCACCTGAGGAATTAGACCAAAAAATCGCAGCCATAAAAGCGGCCTTCAAAAAACAGCATAATGAGGATATCTTCGCCATTTCAGCAGTTAGCAACTATGGTTTGGACACGCTTAAATATAAAATCTATGAACTCTTAGAGCAGAGCCGCTAAATGGAAAAACTAAAGGCCTGGCTTTGCCTTAAATCTGCTCCCCTATTAGGGACAAAAGGAACCCTGGAACTTTTACAAAAATACCCTGATCCACAAGAGTTTGTGGGAAATCCTACTCATAGTATATATCAGGAAGAAAAACTTAAACCCGAAACCAGCAGCCACTTAAGCAATTTTAGCCTGCCGGAAAACAGCAATAAAATATTGGACTTAATGGCTAAATATCAGATACAATATCTGTGTTTAACTGATCCTGATTATCCTGCCTGTTTACAGGATATTTTCGATCCCCCTTTAATCATATATTTCAGGGGAAACTTTTTAGAAACGCTTAATGAGCTTTGTTTCGGAGTTGTAGGAACACGAAAGCCCACTTCTTACGGAGTGGAAATGGCTCGTAAAATCCTTACCCCGCTCTGTGAAAAAGGAATTAATGTTGTTAGCGGTTTGGCAATGGGAATTGATACTATTGCTCATCAGACAGCTCTGAAAGCCAAAACTAAAACCATTGCCGTTTTTGCCTCCGGTTTGGATACTATCTATCCACCAATGAATAAAATACTGGCTGAACGCATCATAGAAAATGGAGCATTAGTTAGCGAATATGAACCCAGCAGTAA
>JAKPKS010000098.1 GCA_029553585.1 Candidatus Atribacteria bacterium
TTATACGATATACGTTATACTTTATACTTTCTTTAATAAGAAGGAGAAAATAGTGTTAGCTAAAGTACCAAAAGGAACCAGTGATATACTTCCTGCCCAGATAGATTACTGGTACTATCTGGAGGATATTATAAAAGAAATATTACAAAATTATGGCTATCGGGAAATCAGGACACCTGCCTTTGAATATACTGAATTATTTGTACGGGGAATAGGTGAAGCTACCGATATTGTTAACAAAGAAATGTTCACTTTTCAGGATAGGAAAGGTAGAAGTCTTACTTTGCGTCCCGAAGGGACTGCCTCAGTAGTCAGGGCTTATCTGGAACATAGCCTGGGCAGGGAAAACCCTTTGAGCAAACTATTCTATATAGGAAGCATGTTTCGTTGTGAAAAACCACAGGCAGGAAGATTCAGACAGTTCAACCAGTTTGGTGCAGAGGCTTTAGGTTCTCACTTACCGGTTATTGATGCTGAGATTATTGCTTCTGCCTTATCTATTTATCAAAAATTAGGATTAACTGATTTAAATTTATTGTTAAATAGTGTGGGCTGCCGTAAATGCAGACCTGAATATATAAAAACGTTAAGAAATTATTTTCAAAACAAAAAAAATCTATTATGTCCTGATTGCCAGATACGCTATGAAACTAATCCCCTCAGGATATTGGATTGTAAAAAAGAGCAATGTCAGTTAATCATTAGTAAAAGCCCCGCTATCTTTAATTATTTATGTGAAGAATGTGCTGCTCATTTTGCACAATTAAAACATTTTCTGGATAATCTGGGCATTATCTATCAGATTAATCCTTTATTGGTCAGGGGGCTGGATTATTATACCAAAACTGCCTTTGAGATTATTTCAGGAGAACTGGGAGCTCAAAATGCGATTTGTGGTGGTGGAAGATACGATTATCTGGTAGAAGAATTAGGCGGCAAACCTACACCGGCAGTCGGTTTTGCCGCTGGCATGGAGAGAGTGCTGGCTGCCATAATGAAACTGGGCATTAAGGTACCTCTCTGGGCAGGAATTAAAATATTTGTGGCAGTAACCAGCCAGGATGAAATTATTTCTGCCTTAAAAATTGCCAACCAGATCAGAGCGGAAGGTATTGCTACTGAGATGGATTTTCTTGGTAAGAGCTTAAAAGCCCAGCTGAGAGTGGCTAATAAATTAGAGATACCCTATGTCCTTATATTGGGCTCAGATGAGATGAAAGAAAATAAGGTGTCTCTGAAAAATATGCTTACTGGCGCTCAGGAAATAGTGGCATTGGAAAATATCCTGCCATACCTTAAGTCGCTTGTTTTAAGTAAAGAAAAAAATACAGATTTAGATAAATAATCTTAATCTACAATCTTTTTTTCAGGATAAGGAGGGAGTTAATTAATGAAAGTGATTTCAATATCAGAGGTTGGAAATTATGAATCAGAAAACGTCTGTATTAAAGGATGGCTTTATAATCAGCGGTCCAGCGGTAAAGTAAAATTTATGGTTATCCGGGATGGAACCGGTTTTTTACAGGGAACCTTAATCAAGGGTGAAATGGAAGAACAATACTTCAATCTGCTGGATGAGCTGAATTATGAATCTTCCATTATGGTAGAAGGTATGATAAAGAAAGAGCAGAGAGCCCCCAGCGGATATGAAATACTGGTTAACACTATTCAGGTGGTGCAAAATGCCCAGGAAGATTATCCCATCTCATTAAAAAAACACGGAGTAGCCTTTTTAATGAATTATCGGCATCTCTGGCTAAGAACTCAGAGACAGAATGCCATTTTAAGAATTAGAGTGGAAATCGTAAAAGCAATTCACCATTTTTTACAGCAAAAGGGGTTTTACCTCATTGAAGCCCCCATACTTACCCCTGCTGCCTGTGAGGGTACTACTACACTCTTTGAAACAGACTATTTTGACGATAAAGCATATTTAACCCAGAGCGGGCAACTGTATAATGAAGCAGCTGCAATGGCTTTTGGAAAAGTTTACTGTTTTGGCCCCACCTTCAGGGCTGAGAAATCTAAAACCCGTAGGCATCTGATGGAATTCTGGATGGTTGAGCCGGAAGCAGCTTATTTTGATTTTGAGGACAACAATCAATTACAGGAAGAATTAGTTATAGCGATTGTCAGACAGGTATTGCAAAACTGCACCTTAGAGTTGAAAACCTTAGAAAGAGATATAGCTCATTTAGAAAAAATTCAATCACCATTTCCTTATCTATCTTACGATGATGCAATCAAAATAATACAAAAAGAAGGAAGTACTACTCAATGGGGAGATGACCTTACCGGAGAGGATGAGACCATTGTCTCCAGGAATTATGACCGGCCGGTCTTTATTCACCATTTTCCCACCAAATGTAAGGCTTTTTATATGAAACCGGATCCGTCAAGACCCGAGACAGTTTTAGGGGCAGATTTAATTGCTCCGGAAGGGTTTGGGGAGATAATTGGAGGGGGACAGCGTATTGATGATTACGAACTTATTAAAAAGCGGATACAGGAACATAATTTGCCGGAAGAAGATTACCAATGGTATATCGATTTGAGAAGATTCGGCTCAGTTCCCCACTCCGGTTTTGGCTTAGGAATAGAGAGGACGGTAGCCTGGATTTGCAATCTTTCCCATATCAGGGAGACCATCGCCTTTCCCCGAATGTTGCATAAAATTTATCCCTGAGTTCACTTAATTTTAATGATGTATTTAGCGGCATACGGGTATACAGAAACACTGTATACTTTTTTCAACGCATGAAACACTACGCAAAACGCATAACTATATTTAATGAGAAGGAGTAAATCAAAATGAATCAAACTGAACAAGAGCAAAATGAATTAAAAATTTGGAAAAGGACTCACAGCTGTGGCGAGCTGACCAAAGAAAATATTCAGGACAAAGTAACATTGATGGGTTGGGTTAATTCCCGTCGGGATCATGGCGGACTTATTTTTATAGATTTAAGAGATAGAGAAGGTAAAACTCAAATAGTTTTTGATCCTAAAGTTTCACAGGAGGCACACCTTGCCGCACACAAAATTCGTAATGAATTTGTGATTGCCATCCAAGGAGAGGTGAGGTCCAGAGGCAAAGATGCTATAAATCCTAATCTGAACACAGGTGAGATAGAGGTTCCTGTTAACCAGCTCAAAATTCTCAGCCAATCTAAAATTCTTCCCTTCAGTATAAGTGAATACTCTGAAGCAGGTGAGGAAACCCGTTTAAAGTACCGTTATTTAGACCTGAGAAGAACAGAGATGAAAAATAATATAATTCTACGACACAAGGTAAGTTTTTTAATCAGAAGCTTTTTAACCAAAAGAGGGTTTTTAGAAATAGAAACACCGTTTTTGACTAAAAGTACACCGGAGGGTGCCAGAGATTATATTGTGCCCAGTCGGGTAAGTCCGGGAAAATTTTATGCTCTGCCCCAATCGCCGCAATTATTTAAACAATTACTGATGATTAGCGGTTTTGACAAATATTTTCAGATAGTAAGATGTTTCAGGGATGAAGATTTAAGAGCAGATAGAGCACCTGAATTTACCCAGCTGGATATGGAAATGTCCTTTATTGACCGTGACGAACTCTTTAGTCTCATTGAAGATCTAATGATTATGCTCTTTAAGGAGATTCTTTCTGTAAAAATAAAGAAACCCTTTCCCAGATACGATTATGATGATGTTATGTCTCATTATGGGGTAGACAAGCCTGATTTAAGATATGGAATGAAGATCCATAACCTGAATGATGTTTTCGCGAAAACACAGTTTAAGGCTTTTCAGGAAGTTTTAGCTCACAATGGTAAAATAGGTGCCCTTAAAACCGAGCAGCCTGATAAATTTTCCAGAAAAAATATTGATGACCTGGATATTTTTATCAAATCCCAGGGATTAGACGGTTTAATCCCGGTTCGTTTTAAAGAAGGAGGCCAGATCCAGTCTTCTCTGGGGAAATATATCACCCCGGAAGAAATATCCCTGCTAAAGAAAGAGATGCAGGCAATACCTGGCGACCTCATTTTTATCACTGCCAGTAATACAGAAAAGGTAAATTCAGCATTGGGGCAGCTGCGTATAAAATTAGCAAATACTTTAAAGATAATCCCGGAAAAACAGTATGAATTTTTATGGGTTACGAATTTCCCCTTATTTGAATATTCCGAGACCGAAAAAAGATATACCTCTGTACACCATCCCTTTACCTCTCCCGTAGATGAGGATATTCCCATGCTGGACAATAATCCTTATCTGGCTCGCTCTAAAGCGTATGACCTGGTGTTAAATGGTAATGAAATTGGCGGTGGGAGTATTCGTATTCACCGGACCGAACTGCAGCAAAAGATATTTAATCTGTTAGGGATAAAAGCGGAAGAGGCTAAACTAAAATTTGGCTTTTTGCTGGAAGCCCTGCAATATGGAGCTCCGCCGCATGGAGGAATTGCCTTTGGGCTGGATAGAATAGTGATGTTGCTGGCAGGAGCTGCCTCCATTCGTGATGTTATTGCCTTTCCTAAAACCCAGAAGGCAACCTGCCCCTTAACAGGCGCTCCCTCAGAAGTAAGCCCGGAACAACTAAAAGAACTTCACCTGAAATTAAATCTGTAAAGTGGCAGACATTGAGGGATGTTGAATTCTATTAAAAAATGTGTTATAGTATACCTGCAGAGCAAAAAAGTAAAGTTGCCCTGCTATGAACGCTAAACTGAATAAGTTTTGACCCAACACTTTTCCAAAAAGGAAATTGACCTCCGGGTGTGCAATGCAAGCCTGTGGTTTTCCGATGAGGTTACCTAAAATTAACAGATATGTTAATTAACTGGAAGCATGAGGCACTCGGGTAGATATCCACCTGTTTGAGGGTCGGAATCAAAACTTGTGGTTAGCGTCATGGCAGGGTTCTTATTTATTTCCGGTTACCTATCTCTTAAAGTATATCTCTTGACAAATACTATTTATCTATATTATGATGGACAAGTTAAATAAGCATTCTTTTAGAAAAAAACTATTGAGTGAAAGAAACAAACTGTCACCAGAAATTATTTTGAAAAATAGCAATAAAATAACCGAATCTTTAATAAAATTAGCTGTATACCAGCAATCGGTCAATATAATGCTCTACATCGCCACTCCATCAGAAGTACAGACTCAGGAAATTATAAAATCTGCCCAAAAAGATAACAAGAAGATTTTCGTACCTCTAATCATCAAGAAAAATCAGCCAATGCTCCCTTCTTTGGTTAATGATTGGGAAAATGAGCTTACTGAGAGCTATTTAGGAATATTACAACCTAAAAGAGAATTTTTCAGAATCTATCCGCCTCATATTTTAGATCTGATAATTGTGCCAGGTGTTGCTTTTACTACCCAGGGCTATCGTCTGGGTCGGGGTGGAGGCTATTATGATGATTTTTTAAACAAGTTAGAACCTAAAACTTTTTCGATTGCTCTTGCTTTTGAGATGCAGATTTTAAATGAAATACCATTAGAAAAAAAGGATATACCGGTTGATTGTATAATTACTGAAGAAAGGGTAATCCAGCTTAAAGAACCAGTTTTAACCAAAAGATAAAACTGGATAAATCTTTTTTAATATATACAAATCTAATTATAAAAAAGATGATAGTTTCAGGGAGCTACCACTTTAAATAATTGATTTATAGCAATATAGATAAATATATGATAAGATTGACACACGAATTAAGGAGGGCAATGCAAGCTCATGGAAAAACAGAATGACACACCGGAAACTGAAGAAAAAAGAGAAACACAAAGTCCGGAACAGCTTGATTTAATGATAAATGATTCTCTGAAGGACTTTAAACAAATCAGAAGTGGAGAGATTGTTCGGGGAAAGATTATTAAAGTTGATGAAGACGGGTATCATGTTGATATCAACTATAAAATGGAAGGATTTCTCCCCGCTGAAGAGGACTCCCTGTTAGGCAAAAACCAGAACAGAGTACACCATACACTGGAAATAGATGATGAAATCGATGTCTTTATTATTCATGTTGATGAAAAAAACGGGCAGATTCATCTATCCCGGGAAAGAGCACGCTATATATTGCTATGGGACCAGCTTATTAATGCCTATAAGTCCAGAAAACCCATTCAGGGAGAAGTTATTGAAAAAATTTCCAATGGCCTGATGGTCGATCTGGGAATCCATGCTTTTGTGCCCCTATCACAGGTAGAGCAGAGATTTATTACTGAACAGGACCTGGAAAAATATATAGGTAAGAAATTATCTTTCTTTATTCTGAAATTGGATAAGGAAAAAAACAATGTTGTATTGTCACACCGCTTAGCTCTGGAAAAAGAGAGGGAATCCTTAAGACAGAAGACCCTTGCCAACTTACAGGTAGGGCAGGTCCTGAGTGGTAAGGTGGTCAATATTACTGATTTTGGAGCATTTGTGGATGTAGGCGCTATTGAAGGATTGCTTCATCTTTCAGAGATTACCTGGAAAGAGATAAAAAATCCCCTCAATTTAATCCAGAAAGGCGATGAAATCAAAGTTAAAGTAATTGATTTTGATAAAGAAAAAAAGAAAATATCACTCAGTATAAAACAATTAAACCCCAATCCCTGGGAAGAGGTTGAGAAGAGATACAGTGTTGGCGATGAAGTTGAAGGCAAAGTAATCAGCATTAAAGATTTTGGAGCATTTATAGAATTGGAAGAGGGATTGAATGGTTTATTGCATATTTCCGATATGTCCTGGGCTTATACCAGAACACCACAGGAAGTTTTATCAGAAAATGAAGTAATTAAGGTCAGAATTCTGGGTATTGATAAAGAAAAGAAAAAGATATCCCTTGGTTTAAAACAGCTTATGGAAGACCCCTGGACCAATATTGCCCAAAAGTATGCAGTGGGAAGTACTGTGGAAGGAAAGATAACTCAGGTGACTTCATATGGAGCAAATGTTGAGTTAGAACCCGGGGTATCAGGGATTATTCATCTTTCTGAAATCGATTGGAAATATATCGAAAAACCCTCCGTTGTATTAAAAAAATATGCAGTAATGTCTTTACAGGTAATTAAAATCGATGAAAAAGACCGCCTGGTATTTTTAAGTCGAAAACGTGCTTTACCGAATCCCTGGATAAACATTGAACAAAAATATAAAGTTAATGATAAAGTCAATGCGGTGGTACAGAGATTAAAGAATTTTGGAGCTTTTGTTTCTCTGGATGAAAAAATAGAAGGATTCTTACCTTTTTCGGAAATTACCTGGGAAGATATCAAACATCCCAACCAGGTACTCAAAAAGGGTGACCAGTTGGAATTAAAGATAATCGAAATCGACCCTGAGAAATCTCAGATAACTTTATCTCGTAAACAGCTTGTCGCAAATCCCTGGACTGTTATTAGAAAGAAGTATGCGGCAGGAACCATCGTAGAAGGAAAGGTAGTCAATATTACTGATTTCGGCGCTTTTATAAATCTGGAAGATAATCTTGATGGGCTGGTGCCTCTTGCCGAAATATCTAATCAAAAAATTGATAATCCCAATAGTCTACTGACTATAGGGGATAAAGTACAGGCTCTGGTTACTAAAATTGATGATAAGAGAAAGAAGATAAGTCTAAGTATTCGAAAAGCTGAAAAAGAAGTGCAAAAAAGATTGGTAAAGGACTATAATAAACAGGAAGGCAGCGAGCAAATTTTATTTAAAGATGTATTTGGGAGTATTTTAGACTCCCTGAATAATCATAAATAATAAAGGAAAAAATACAGATGGATAGAAAAAAACCCTATCTTTATAACTTAAGATTAGGCGAAATTCTTATCAATGAAGGTATTATAAATTCCGAACAATTAAAAAAAGCCCTGGAAGCGCAACAGGCTGATAATAAAAAGAAGATTGGAGAAATTTTAGTCAACCAGGGGGCAATTTCTCAAAAACAGCTTGATAAAGCTTTGCAACATGTCTATGAGACTGAGTATATAGAATTGAAAGATGTTATTCTGGACCCGGAAATTATTGCCCTTATTCCCAAAAAAATTGCCCTGCGTAACAAGCTGATACCTCTCAATAGAGAAAATAACACTCTGACTGTAGCAATGGCAAATCCGCTTGATGTCAACACTATTGACTACCTGCAGGAATATACCAAAATGGAAATTAATCCCAAATTTGCCAATGAAAGTGAAATCGTTAATGCCTTGAGCAATTACTACGAAGGAGGGTACCAGTTTGATGACCTTCTGGAAAAGGTAGATGTTGCTACCGTAAGTGATTTCAGTGATGAGATAAATCTTTCCGCTCTGGAAGCTATCAGTCAGGAAGCACCCATTATTCAGTTAGTGAATATGCTCATCGTTGATGCTATAAAGGAAAGAGCCAGCGATATCCATTTAGAACCCAATAAAAGGGGTTTATTGGTTCGCTATCGAATTGATGGTATACTTCATGATATCAAGATGCTGCCTCAAAGAGTTAAACCGGCAGTAATTTCTCGTGTTAAAATATTGTCAAATATGGATATTGCAGAAAGAAGATTACCTCAGGATGGCCGTTTTCAGCTTCGCTTCGGTGCCCGGGAAGTAGATTTAAGAATATCCTCCATTCCTACTGTTTATGATGAAAAAATCGTAATGAGAATTCTGGATAAGAGTCAGGGCGTAATTGCTTTAAGCAGTATCGGATTTACCGATACTCAGCTTAATGAATTCCGTCAGGTTATCAATATGCCCTATGGGATTATTCTCATCACCGGGCCAACAGGAAGTGGGAAAAGTACCACACTTTATGCAGCCTTAAGTGAAATTGATTCTACTATTAGAAATGTTATTACCGTAGAAGACCCGGTGGAATATAAACTGGACCGCATTAATCAAATAAATGTCCGGCCTAAAATAAATCTTACCTTTGCCAATGCCCTTCGTTCCATCTTACGTCAGGACCCTGATATTATCATGATTGGAGAGATGAGGGATTCGGAGACTGCCAGTATTGCTGTGCAGTCAGCTCTCACCGGACATCTGGTCTTCAGTACACTGCACACCAATGACGCAGTAAGCTCTCTAACCCGTATGATTGATATGGGGGTGGAACCATTTCTTATTTCCTCCTCAGTCATTGCAGTGATGGCTCAAAGATTAGTCCGCAGAATCTGTCCCCACTGTATTGAAGGATATTTTCCTGAAGATGGAATTTTTGACAAATTAAATATAAATATTCAGCTACCGAAAAAAGATAAACTAAAACTGTTTCGCGGCAAAGGTTGTGAAAAATGTAAAAATACTGGTTATTATGGCAGAATTGCTATCTTTGAAAGTGTACTTATTACTGATGAACTTCGTGCCCTTATTTTGAAAAAAACCTCCAGCAGTGAGATAAAAAATGTTGCCATACGTAATGGGATGAACACTTTGCTGGATAGTGGCATAGCTAAAGCTTTGGAGGGGATTACCACCATTGACGAGGTATTCCGGGTAGCAGTATAATAATAATGTTTTAATATCCATAATTATTTGCTAAAAACAGCAAGATTATCTTAGCTTTGTTTTTTTTAAATTTATTTTAGAGTATTTATAAGTTAAAACCAGCCCGCTGCAATTAAGTTTGGCTGTTTTTTTATAATAAGGAGTTTTAGTGATGAATAAGCTCAGCAGTCATCAAATCAGAGAAACTTTTTTACAATTTTTTCATTCTAAAGGACATAAAATAATACCCAGTGCCTCGCTCATTCCCCAGGATCCTTCCATCCTCTTTACTATTGCCGGAATGGTCCCTTTTAAACCAATCTTTTTGGGTCAGGTTAAATCACAATTAAAAAGAGCCACCAGCTCGCAGAAATGCCTGAGAACGAATGATATTGAAAATGTGGGTAAAACTGCCCGGCACCATACCTTCTTTGAAATGTTAGGGAATTTCTCCTTTGGGGACTACTTTAAAAGGGAAGCAATCGAATGGGCTTGGGAATTTTTTACAGAAGTTATCGGTTTTCCAAAGGAAAAATTATATACCTCTGTCTACCAGGATGATGATGAAGCATTTGATCTGTGGCATAAACTAATCGGATTACCGGAAGAACGCATTGTAAAATTAGGTGAGGAGGATAACTTCTGGAAGGTTGGCCCGGAAGGTCCCTGTGGACCCTGTTCCGAAATATATATCGATTTAGGCCCTGAAAAGGCTTCTACTTTCGATGGCGGAGTTGGTGTTGATGACCGTTATTTAGAATTATGGAATCTGGTATTTATGCAGTATAATCGCAATAAAGATGGCTCCTTGTCCCCATTACCCTCCAAAAATATCGATACTGGTTTGGGTTTGGAAAGAATTGCCTCGGTATTGCAAAATGCCCCTTCCGATTTTGAAACAGATTTATTCTCTCCCATCATTCAATATACCAGTCAAAAAGCAGGAATTGGCTATGGGAAAAATAAAAAAATCGATACAGCTTTTAAGGTTATAGCCGACCATCTCCGGGCTATGGTTTTTATGATTTCAGATCAGATACTGCCCTCTAATGATGGCAGAGGATATGTATTAAGAATGTTATTGAGAAGGGCTTATCGTTATGGCAAACTGCTCAATTTCAACCAGCCCTTTCTCTATGACGCTGCCCCTCAGGTTATTAACATTATGCAAACTGCCTACCCGGAATTGAAAAAAAAAGAAAAGACTATCTGTGAGATTATCTTAACCGAAGAAAAACGTTTTCAGGAGACACTCCACTTGGGACTTGCCATTCTGGAGGAATATGTGCAAAAACTAAAGAGCGGCAACCGGCAGGTCTTGAGCGGCAAAGATGCCTTTACTCTTTATGATACCTATGGTTTCCCGCTGGAGATTACCAAAGAGATTCTATCAGAATCAGGATTGAAAGTTGAAGAACAGGATTATGAAAAATACATGCAGCAGCAAAAAGAACGTTCCCGAAAATTCTGGAAAACAGGTAAAACCGGTCAGGAATTATCTGAAAAGCAGGAAAAGATTTATAGTGAAATCCAGTCAGCCGGCGGAGCTACTAAATTTTGTGGTTATACCCGGATTAGCAGCCATACTAAAATAATTGCTCTCATTCAAAACTACAAATCGGTAGAAGTCCTCAATGCTAACCAGGAGGGCATCATAATATTGGAAGAAACACCTTTCTATGCTGAAAAGGGGGGTCAAAAAGGAGATACCGGGACTATCGTTAGTCTTATTGCTCCCACCGCTCTGGCTCGAGTTTATGATACCCAGATGCCTCTGGAAGGGCTTGTATCCCACTATGTTAAGATAGAGAAGGGCTCTTTCCACAAAAACCAAACAGTTATGGCTCAGGTTGATAATGCAGAAAGAATTGCTATTGCAGCTAACCATACCGCTACTCACCTTTTGCACTATGCCTTGCGTGAAATACTGGGCAATCATATCAAACAGGCTGGTTCTTCAGTTACTGCTGACCGGCTCAGATTTGATTTTACACACTATGCGCCTCTTACTCAAGAAGAGTTAGACCAGATTGAAAAACTAATAAACTCAAAAATCAGCGAAAATTTTCCGGTTATCTCAGAAGTTACCGATTTTACCAGTGCCAGCCAAAAAGGCGCCATTGCTCTGTTTGGCGAAAAATACGGGGAGGAAGTTCGTATCATCGATATAGGCGGTTTCAGCAAAGAACTTTGCGGAGGAACCCATCTGGAGCAGACCGCTCAGATTGGTATTTTTAAAATTCTTTCTGAGCAGGGAATTGGCAGTGGATTACGCCGGATTGAAGCAACTACCCGGGAAAAAGCATGGGAAAGTATTAAAAAAGAGGAAGCCTTGCTGTTGGAATTGGTTAAATCATTGGAGGTTCCTTCTGATAAGCTGTTGCAGAAAGCACAACAATTACGAACGGAGAATGAATCATTAAAGCGTGAATTGCACTTGCTCAGGAAAGATATGTTTACCTACCAGAAAGAAAAAATTATTGCCGACCAAAAAGTAGTGCAAGGGGTCGCTGTTTTTTCAGCCATACTGGGTACTGAAGATAAAAACGAATTAAGGGACACAGGTGATCTGATTAAAGCTCAAATAAAATCTGGAATTATTGTCCTGGCGGCACCATTAAAAGAAAACAAAATTATTTTAATAGTTATGCTGACTGATGATTTAGTTCAGAAAGGTTATGACGCAGGTAATATCATAACCCCGCTGGCGCAGGCTATTAATGGCAAGGGCGGGGGTAAACGTCAATATGCCCAGGCAGGTGGAACCGGCAGTCAGTCCAGATTAAAAGATTTATTTAAGAATATAGAGCAATTTATTCACCTTTAAAGTCAAATTGTCATAGAATTACCTACCTTATATTTCTCACTGCACCCGAATATTTTATAATATTTTTCAGTCGCATAGACACTATCCCTTGTTTTAATTTGTTTTACCGGTATTATGTATTATAATGGTTAAAAATTAGCGATATTCTAATGAATTATAAATAGGAGAAAAGGAGTACTGGCTATGAAAATACTGGGGATAGACCTGGGAGAAAAAAGAATTGGACTTGCGTTAAGTGATTCCTTAGGTATTACAGCTCAAGGTCTGGAAACTATACAGATAAAAGAAGAGCAGGAAATCTATCCCGGAATCATGAAAATTATTGAAGAAAAAAATGTGGATAAGCTGGTCTTTGGTTTGCCAAAGAATATGAATGGAACTTTTGGTCCACAGGCTCAAAAAGTAGAAAAAATCGCTAAGCAACTGGGAAAACTCAGTAACCTGCCTATAGATTTTGAGGATGAAAGACTAACCACTGCAAGGGCTGAGCAGGTACTGCTGGAAGCCGATACCAGCAGGGCTAAGCGGAAAAAAGTAATTGACCGGTTATCTGCAGTCATTATTCTACAATCTTATTTAGACCGTACTGCAAGGTAAACAATGGAATGAAAATCATTATAAACTTTTTTATTAATACTTTTCTCTTTCTGTTCTTCACCAGTTTTTTATTTCTAATTTATGCTGCTGCCTGGATCTTTATACCATTAGCCGTTGAGGAGCCCATTGGTAAAGTAATTGAAATACCGTATGGTTATAACAGTGTTCAGATAAGACAGTTATTGGAAGGAGAAGGCATCATACGCTCTCATAGCTACCTGTTCCAGCCACTTACAAAACTATTAAAAGTAGACGGAAGATTGCAAACAGGGGAATACCGGCTAAGTTCAGCCCAGAATCTTTATCAGGTTATTGACCAGCTGGTGCAAGGGAAGGTGCTTCAATACCGGATAACCATACCGGAAGGTTTTCAGGCTAAACAGATTGCCCGACTGCTATCAGACAGAGAAATAGTTAACTCGGAAGTTTTTTTAAGTTTAATTAAAGAAAATAACCAATATCAGGAAGGCTATCTATTCCCTGATACTTATGAATTCCCCAAAAACTTTGGGGCAGAAAATGTGCTAAAAGCAATGCAAAAAAACTTTGCCGAAAATATCTATCATCTAATCAACCCCGAGCAGGAGTTTCCGGCTAATTTGAATTTTCAGCAGATAATTATTTTAGCTTCCATTATTGAAAAAGAAGCACAGGGGAAAGATGATAAACCCAAAATTGCTTCAGTTTTTTATAATAGATTAGCGGTAGGCATGCCTTTGCAGTCCTGCGCAACGGTGCAATATTTACTTGACCATCCACAGCAAAAGTTAACCGAACAGGACCTTGCCATTGAATCACCGTTTAATACCTATCTCCATTCCGGTCTGCCACCGGAACCCATTTGTAATCCCGGACTGGATTCTATTCTGGCAGCAGCCTTTCCGGCACAGGAAGATTACTTCTATTTTGTATTGGGCAAAGAAGGAAAACATATTTTTAGTAAAACTTATCAGGAACATCTGAATAATAAACCATAACAAAGGTGGGTTTAAATGTAAGGGTATACCGTAAGTTTCGTTATGCGTCTTACGTCTTGCGTCTTACGTTGAAAAAATGTGGGAAGAAATGTGAGGAAAATGGTATAACGTATACCGTATAACGTATACCGTAAGTTTCGTTATGCGTCTTACGTTGAAAAAATGTGGGTAATAGAGTATGTGACTGCCACGGCTTGTTAGCACAAGCCTCGCAGTGACCAGAAAAAGAAAGTATACCGTATAAAGTATAAAGTATAAAGTATAACGTGAAGAAAAAGAAAAAAGAAAATAAATAAATAAAGAAAAAGAAATATAAAGTATATAGTAAGAAAAAAGAAAAGATTTTTTACGAATTGAAGATCTTTTTGCGCCTTACGTTGGGCATCATGTGTTTAATACAGTATAATGTATTTCTTTCTTTGTATTTAACGGTATACGTAATACGCTATACGTTATACCGTATTTTACAACGTACAACGTTCTTGTTTTGTATCTTTGTTTTAGTTTTTATTTTTTCTTTAACGTTATACTATATACGTTATACGTTATACCGTATTTTAAGAGGAGTCTCTAATGAAACCATTCATAATCGGTATTGCCGGTGGTACCGGCTGCGGTAAAACCACAGTGGCAGAAAACATCTGTCAGGGGATTACAGGTAAAAAAGCCATCATCATCGCTCAGGATTCCTACTATAAGGACCTGTTTCATCTTCCACTTCCAGAACGAAAAAAAATTAACTTTGACCATCCTTCCGCCTTTGATAATCAATTGCTGCTCGAACACCTTAATCAATTAATTAATGGTAAATCCATTCAAATGCCTCTTTACTCCTTTCAAAACTATACCCGAAAAAAAATTACCAAAAAGGTGGAACCTGCTGAGGTTATTATTTTGGAAGGCATTTTAGTGTTGGAGGAAAAAGCCATCCGTAACCTGCTTGATATCAAAATTTACGTAGATACTGACTCAGATGAACGTTTTATCCGCAGATTAATACGTGATACCAGTAAAAGAAAGAGGAGTCTTAACTCAGTAGTTGAACAATACCTCAATCGGGTTAAACCTATGTTTTTACAATTTGTGGAGCCGTCCAAACGCTATGCCGATATAATAATTCCTCAGGGCGGGTTGAATAAGGTAGCGATTGATATTATTACTAGTAAAATAAATGCCCAATTAACCCAGGTTAATAAATCATAATAGATAATAATGCTGTGCACATAATTATCAGAAGGAATGTATTATGCTTCATCTCATAATTAACTATATTAATCTGTTTATCCCAGATGTCTATCTTAAAAACATTTATTCTATCGATCTGGCTAAAATGAAAGAACAGAAAAATATCAGAGGTATCATTATTGATCTGGACAACACCTTATTCCCCTGGGGAAAGTATTTTTTAGATGATAGAGTTCTCTCCTGGATTAAAGAGGTTAAGCAAGCTGATATTAAAATATGTCTGGTTACTAATACTCATCGTAAAAATATTTCAGAAATTGGCAATGACCTTGGGATACCTTTTTTCTACAGTCGTTATAAACCTAGGAGGAAACCATTCAGGAAAGCTATGAAGATAATGAATACTGCTGAAAAAGAGACCGCCGTTATCGGGGACCAAATCTTTACCGATGTATTCGGAGGGAATCGTCTAAAGTTACTGACTATACTGGTTTGCCCCTTAAGTCCGCGCGATGCATTTGGCACCACCCACTTTAGCCGACCTGTGGAACGTTTTTTAATTTCTCATTGGTTAAAAAATGGTAAAATGAAATTAATAAATAGCCGCTGGCCCCTCTAAAACAATGATATAAAAAAGTAATTTGCCCAAACTATAAGAAATGAGATATAATTAGAAATAAAAAATAAATATTGTAATTACAGACCAGAATATATCTCCAGAAACTATAAATCTATAAAAAAATAAAAAATTGTGATTATGTGATAAAATACTATTAATGGTTGAGCTATTCTCTGAATTTTTATTTTTTAATTTTATATAATTCTTTATTTATAAATTTATTTTTTCCTAAAGTATAATAGCGGCTTTAGCCAATAGCTATGAGAAGGGGTTAAAAAAGTGGCTCGCTTCGTTAAAGAAAAAGGAATTACCGGTGAATTTCTATTAAATTTACTGGCAAGTAAAAAAATCCTCTCTAACAAAGAGATTGAGGAAATTAGTCGCAGGCAGGGAGAAAACGGGTTTTCCATTCAAAAAATAGTATTGGAGACTGGTATCCTCAGCAAAAAAGAGATGATGGCTTTACTCTCCGAAGAAATCAGTGTGCCTGCCATAGATCTGGATGGAAAGACTTATGACCCTTCCATTGTAGCAATACTTTCTGAGGAAATATCCCGCAAACACCATCTGGTTATCATCGGCAAAAAAAATGACAAATTAGTTGTGGCAATGGCTAATCCTCTAGATGTCTACATACATGATGAAATTAAAATCAAAACAGGTTATGAGATTGAGCCCTATCTTGCCTTCAGTGATGATATCAATAAAGTTTTAGATTCAATATACGGAATTACTGAAAACTGGCAGCAGATGATGGGGGAAATCTCTTCATTGCCCGTAACTGCAGTGGAAGAAGATGCCGAAGAGATGGAGATTACCAAAAGTGTTACAGAAAGCCACGAGGCGCCGGTTATTGCCCTGGTTAACCTCATTATGCTGCGCGCCATCAAGGAAGAAGCCAGTGATATCCACATAGAACCTTATGGGGATAGGTCGCTGAAAGTAAGATACCGTATTGATGGAATATTGCATGATATTATGTCACCCCCCAGAAGCTTGCATATGGCTATTATTTCCCGTATTAAGATTATGTCTAACCTTAATATTGCCGAGCGCCGTCTCCCGCAGGATGGCAGAATAAAGGTTCAGGTTCATGGGCGGGAGGTCAATTTTCGGGTATCCACTATCCCTTCTGTAAACGGGGAAAGCGCTGTTTTAAGAATTTTAGACCCCGCTTCCATTAACTTAGACTTAAAAGCTCTTGGTTTTTCCAAAGACAATTATAAGAAATTCCTGCAATTGATTGAAAAACCAAATGGTATTATATTAGTTACCGGACCTACCGGCAGCGGTAAATCCACTACCCTGTATGCTGCTTTAAACATTTTAAACTCTGCGGAAAAAAAGATAATGACTATAGAAGACCCGGTGGAATACCGTTTGGATGGTATAAATCAGTTACAGGCAAAACCAAAAATCGGTTTAACCTTTGCCGCTGGTTTACGCAGTTTTTTACGTCAGGATCCAGATATTATGCTGGTCGGAGAAATCAGGGATAAAGAGACAGCTGAGATTGCCATCCAGGCATCTCTGACCGGACATCTGGTTTTAAGTACCCTGCATACCAATGATGCGCCCAGCTCCATTATCAGATTAGTTGATATGGGTATTGAACCTTTTTTAATTTCCTCTTCTGTGATAGGGGTTCTGGCTCAGAGATTAACGCGTAAAATTTGTACTTATTGCAAAAAAGAGGCAACCCTGTCCGATGAAATTAAGATGGTTATGCAGGAATTTAATATAGCACCAGATGAAATTAAATTGTATTATGGCGAAGGGTGTGAGCATTGCAAACATACCGGATACAAAGGGAGAACCGCCCTTTTTGAATTTATGGTCATAAATGACAAAATAAGTGAGCTAATTTATAAAAATGCTTCACTTGCCGAAATAAGGGATACTGCCATTCAGGAAAATGGTATGATAACCTTAAAAGAAGATGGGCTACAAAAAATCAGAGAAGGCGTTACTACCTTAGAAGAAGTATTGCGTGCCACCTCTTCCTGAAAAACCCGTTATGCGTCTTGAGTTTTGCGTTCAGAAAATACCGGGGAAAATGTGTGGTTTTTAAATTACTTAGGTATATATAAGAATAGTAAAATGTGTCATATAATTCAAAATTCATATTGTTTAACCAGATTTCGTTAAGCATTAAATCAATCAATAAAAAAGGAGAAAATGAAGGAAAAGAAAGGACAGAGTTTTCAGGATTTAAAAATATGGCAATTAGGGATAGAAATTGTTAAAGATGTTTATCTCGTAACCAATTGTTTCCCCAAATATGAAATATATGGCTTGACCTCACAAATAAGGTGTTCAGGTATTTCTATCCCATCTAATATAGCAGAAGGCTTCCGCAGGTATTATAATAAAGAATACCGACAATTTTTATTTATAGCATTAGGCAGCTGTGCAGAGTTGGAAACTCAAATAATTATTGCGAGTGAACTATCATATTTAGATGAGCATAAAAAGATATTAATATTGGAAAAGATTAACCATTTATCTCGAATGATTTCCAGTTTAATTAAAAAAATTGATACCAATAATGCTTAAAATATTTTAATTTTTGTATTATACTTTTTTGCATAAAATTTTTATTCATTCCTGTATAATAGTACTTAAATTGTATCACTAAGATTATTTGTAATTTATTGTATTTTACGCAAAACGTTCTTGTATTTTTATACTGTATTTGACGCATAACGTAAGACGTAAAACGTAAAACGATTTTGTCATCGCGAGGAGCGAAGCGACGTGGCGATCTATAGCCATTGTAGCCCGCAATCTTTTTCTTTGTATTTTTCTTTAACGTAAAACGTAAGTTTCGTCTTACGTCTTACGTCATGCGTCTTACGTTGAAAAGATGTGGGCAACAGAGTATGAGATTGGCACGACAGCCCAGAATTAGGGCATAGGGGCTGTCTCGCAGTGACCAGAAAGAGGTTTGTTTTTCTTTATTTTATTGTTTTTTCTTTAACGTACAACGTAAGTTTCGTCTTACGTCTTACGTTGAAAAGATGTGGGCAATAGAGTATGAGACTGCCACGGCTTGTTACCACAAGCCTCGCAGTGACCAGAAAGAGGTTTGTTTTTCTTTATTTTATTGTTTTTTCTTTAACGCAAAACGTAAAACGCAAAACGTAAAACGATCTTGTATCTTTATACTGTATTTTACAACTTAAGACGTTCTTGTCATCGCGAGGAGCGAAGCGACGTGGCGATCTATAGCCATTGTAGCCCGCAATCTTTTTCTTTGTATTTTTCTTTAACGTAAAACGTACAACGTACAACGTAAGACGTAAAATCATATCTGTAGAATGATATATAATCTAATTAAAAAATTGTAACTATTTTTGTCTTTATTTTGTTTTAGTTTTCTTTAACGTAAGACGTACAACGTAAAACGTAAGACGAAAAAGGGGGTGTGAAAATTGGCTACATTTTCCTACAGAGCCCGCAATAATACCGGGCAGTTAGTCTCCGGAGCTATGGAAGGGGAAAGTTCTGAAGCTATTGTAGATCGTCTTAGAGAGATGAAATACTTCATTATTTCAATAGAACGAAAGAG
>JAKPKS010000099.1 GCA_029553585.1 Candidatus Atribacteria bacterium
TTTAAAAAAATATTTTGTCAAACAGCTAAGATTGCGGGCAACAATGGCTATAGATCGCCGCGTCGCTTCGCTCCTCGCGATGACAATCACGTTTTACGTTTTGCGTCTTACGTTTTGCGTTAAAGATAAAGATGTGGGCAACAATTGAAGGCAAAAAGGTATACCGTATACAGTATAACGTATAACGTAAAAGAACAAAATAGAACAAAAATAAAAACTATAAACCATTAACTTCTTTGGTCACTGCGAGGCTTGTGCTAACAAGCCGTGGCAGTCTCATACTCTGCAGCACTCATCTTTTTCTTATCTTTGGATTTAACGGTATACGGTATACGGTATACTTTCTTTATTGGTCATTGCGAGACAGCCCCTATGCTCTAATTCTGGGCTGTCGTGGCAATCTCATTCAATTATTCTCACACTCTTTAAAAAAATATTTTGTCAAACAGCTAAGATTGCGGGCAACAATGTCTATAGATCGCCGCGTCGCTTCGCTCCTCGCGATGACAATCACGTTTTGCGTTTTGCGTTGTGCGTCTTACGTTAAAGAAAAATACAAAGAAAAAGATTGCGGGCAACAATGGCTATAGATCGCCACGTCGCTTCGCTCCTCGCGATGACAGAAAAGAAAAAGCTCCTCGCGATGACAAGATCACTGTGACAGCTCTGTTATTTTATTCTCAAAGAACTAATATTTAACCTGCTAAAATTATTTTAATACTCAATCTTGTGGGCGGTGATAAGGATAATTATTTCAGTTCTTTTTTTAGTACGATTAGTAAATTTAAAGAGCTCACCAATAATGGGGAGTTCGCTTAAAATAGGTAATCTTTTGATAGTTTCTATCTCCTCAGATGATATCAAACCACCTATTACATTGGTAATTCCCAGAGGTGAGCGGATAATTGCTCTTTCTTGACGGGAATTTATCACCGGATATCCCTGTATTAACATAGTCCCTATTGATTCTATTTTGATGTTACAATCCATAGTGATTTTACCATCAATACTTAAACGAGGAATAATGGTCATATTTAATCCTACATCAATGTAATGAATAGTTTGAACCCCTTCTTTATCTCTCTCCCAGATAGGGATTTTGGAACCAGCAAGAATAGTGGATTCTTTGCCATCCAAAGTTAATATTTTAGGGTTAGACAATACATTAGTCTTACCTTCTTTTATTAAGGCGTCCAAAGTTGCTTGTATTAAACCTCTTCTTTCGAAAGTGCCACCCCCGGTCAATTCACCAAAAGTTATTTGACCCAGAACAAGATTTCCAGACTCATCCGTTTTACCGCCAGAGCTCCAGGTAATTCCAAGATCTTTTTCTGAATCACGAGCAATTTCTACTATTTTTGATTCAATCATAATTTGAGGTGCTCGCTTGTCCAATCCTTTAATCATTTTTTCTGCATTAGCAATCTCTTCTTGATTTCCTTTTACAATTACTTCATTCTGTCGGCTATCAATAATAATTCTGCTTTCATCAGGTATTATTATTCCAAGCATATTTTTAATTGATTCAACTTCTTCAACAAAGATTGCATTATCAAGTTTGAATGTTTTGGTTATTAAACTGGTATCCATTTCTTTTATTAATTCTTCGGCTTTGGAAACTATTTCTGGTGTTCCTTCTACTATCAGGTTGTTCAGCCGGGTATCTGCAGTAGTTTTTATACCCTTATTTTCAGTAAAATAGTCATCCAGTACTTCCTTAGTATTTGCCACATCTGCGTTTTCCAGATGGACAATACGAGTAATCTTCTCGCGATAGGTTTCAATGATGTCTTCGGTACCGATAACCAGCGCATTCCCTACCTGTGCATAGCTCAGTCTCTTTAATTTTAAAATCCAGTTTAAAGCTTCTTTAAAGGAGACCTCATTTAAACTGAGAGTAATATTCCCGGTAACCGAGTCATCAGCCACAATGTTAACACCGCTTAGCATGGATAAGGTGCGGATAGCATCAACCACCTCTGTTTCTTTAAGGTTCATAGTTATAGGGGTAGTGACCTGGTCAGTAAGAGAAGGAACCATGGCTATTTCCTGTTCTTTAAACCTTTTAATCTCTTCTGCACCAAGAGGTTCTACCGTAATTATTTGTTTTTCCGGAGAGAGGAATTCTTTATAATCATAAATATTAATTTGCAATAAATGTCTGGTACTATCTAAAGCCAGATCATAATCAACTTCCTGAAACAGATCTATTACAAACCGGGTTTTATCTGGTTCGATCTGACCACATCTGACCTGTTTTACAGAGCCCATATTCAAGAAAAGCACATTTTTAACCAGCCCCGAAATATTATAATCAGCATTATTAATATCAATAACCACCCTATCCGGGTCTCCAACATACATTGCCTCAAACTCTTCAATAGGTTGATTGGCTTTGATGGTTACTCTGGTAAAATTGGGCATCTTTTTGTACCAGATATTAGAAATGGTTATATTTTCCTGAGCAAGGCAAATATCAAATAAGAAGGATACCAAAAATAATGAAATCAAAATTATAAAAACCTTCTTTTTACTGAATCCAAATAAATTATTACTGTTATTAATATAATCAACTTCATCTCTGCTCTGTTTGCAATTTGCACTGTTAACCCTGTATAAATTCCTTTTTTTCATTTGTTCAATCATTGCTTGCCCCCTCCCCTCCCAAAATTAAAGTAATATCATATCCATTAATTTCAAAAATAACTTTATCCTTTTGAACCGATTTAGCTAAATATTCATCCAGAATAACATCACCCTCTTTAACTATATAGGTTTCATCCTCTATTGCAATAATTGCTAATTTGGTATCACCGGAAGAAATAAGCCCTGAATATTTGGTTTTTGGTGGTAACTCAGGCTGGATAAAGCGACGAATATCTTCCTCTGTTCTTAATTCCTTAGCCATCCTCTCTCCTTCTTCATCTCCCAGGTAAACCGTGCTTATTATTCTCTGAAAAGGGTTACGCATTACCAGGGGCTGATAAGGTTCATAAGTATATATTTTTGTTTGATAGCTTTCGTGCCTCTGTTTAATCTCTTTTTCAAAAGTAGATAACTCCTCTGCTTTCTCTCCTTCTAATACAGCACTCTCAACTTTATTAGCAGATTCTACTTCCAGATTTTGATTGGAAATTGAGGGATTAGCGGTTTCAACACTAGTTAATTCTTCTGAGGGTGAAGGCAACTCTGCAGTAACAGTAGCTTCAACAGGAGATACAGGTACTTCAGCCACTTTTTCCCTGCGACTGAAAGGATTTAAATTAGATAATGAAAAAGAAGATAATAACTCGGGTTTAAACCAGACCAGGGCAGTAGCGGCAGCCAAAATAAGGACAATAACCAACAATACACGGTTTAATTTGCTCACAATGCTAATTTCCTTTCATTAAGACATAAGTAAACAAATTCATGGTGCCAGAAACATCCCCAGAATTTTCTCCAACCGGATTAAGATTCAAATCTTTAACAGCAACAATTCTGGGGAAATTTTCCAATCTATCTAAAAATTGAATAGTGTCAAAATAGTTGGCAGTGAAGGTCATACTTATAGGTAATGTGGCATAGATGGTATCTCTTTCCTGAACCAGGTTTTGCGGGGTAAAATTGGAAAAATCAATATGAAATTCATCCATAGTTTCCTGCAAAAGAACTAAAAACTCAGGAATTTCCTTTTCTTTAGGTAAAAGCACTTCCACAAATTCCAATCGCTCAGTCAGCTCCCGGTATTCCTTTTTTAAAGCTTCCAACCGGGCTGCAACCCGTCTTCCTTCCTCAATCTTGCTCTGTAACAAACCGATCTGTTGATTTAGCTGCTCTATCATGATCTTTCGAGGCTGGTAGATAAAGGAATAATTAAAATAAGCAAAAACAATAAACAAAACAAGAGAAATAATAATTTTTACATTTTTACTTAATTTCACGATAATACTCCTCTATTTTACCGGAATATTGCTTTCGTTGCTTAAGACACGGTAAGATGGTATAAAAACACCAGATAATTGAAAATTCACTGTATCTATGTCTCTATCCTGTTCAGGTATTTTGGTAGTCTGTTTATTTATATTTATCAGTTCAATGGCATCAAAACGTCCATGATCCTTTAAAGTGTTCATGTATAGAGCAATTAGATAATTATTAAAAGTATTGGCAGAAAAATTAAAGGTTTGATTGGCGCTGATGTTTAAATTGTTTAGCCATACCTCAGGCAAAGCAGTTTCACTAAAATCTCCTAAAACACGTGTCAGGCGAGCTTGTTTGGTAATTAAACTTTCAATAATAACCACTCGCTGGGATAATTCTTCTCTGTCTTTTTCTAAATCTTTTACTTCCTGAATAACTTTTTCTACTGCTTTTAGCTGTGTTTCCAGATTTTTTACTTCATTCTCCTTAATCTGAATTTCACTCTGCAGGTAGAAATATAAATATGCTGAGGCAGTAAAGAGCAGAATTATAAGGACCGTTACAAACATTCTGGGTAAACTGAATTTCTCTTTTTCACGGTATTCCAGCGGCAACAGGTTAATGTCACTAATGACATTTCTATTTTTAGCCATAAATTTTTATTTACCTTTCTCTTTTGGCTAATCCAATGGCAGTTGCCAGGGCTGATTTGTAATTATTAAGATTGTTAATATTTACTTCGCGCTCATCCACGGTAATATTTTTTAGAGGATTAGCTATTACTACAGTTATACCGAATTGTCTTTTCAGCATTTGTCCGAGGTTAGGTAATTGGGTCATTCCACCGCATAAAATAATGCTCTTATAGTTTACTTTCTGGTATTGTGTTTTAAAATAGTTCAAAGATTTACGAACTTCATTAAAAATATCGGAGATGCCTCTATTCACTAAATCGGCAACCTCGGCTTCATTTCGTATTGCTTCCGCTTTATTATCTTTTTCTGACTGGTTGCCAATCTGTTCTTCCTTTTGTGCGGTGGCTGATACAATGTCAGCCATTTCCATGCCTGCTTCCATATCTGCTTCCATCTCTGTTTCCATTGCAGTTTCTTTTTCGCTATCTCCATCTTCAGAAATACGCAGTTCTTCCGGCAGGCGAATTCCGACTTGCTGTATTAATGACTCAGCTTCCTGGAAAGAAACGTTTAAGTCTTTTTCAATCAACCTCGCAATATCCATTCCACCCTTCAGGATGGTTCTGGTAAATTTTAAGCGCTCTCCTTCCAGTAAAGTGATTTCCGTGGTACTGGCACCTAAGGAAAGAATAATATCAATGATAGTTCCATCTTCACTGTTCGCGGATGCTGGGGTCAGGTAGCTTTCAAAAGCTCTTATCTGGGCATTGGCAGCTATATCTACTGCCTTTGGTTGAATTTTTAAATTCTTTAGGATAGAAATTTGTTGTTCTACTAAATTTCGGGGAGCAGCAACCAGCAGAACTCTCATCATTTTGGCGCCTTCTTTTTCTTCCAGTTCTTCAATCTTCTTGGCATCCAGCAAAGATTCCTGCAAATCAAAGGGCACATACTTGGGGGCTTCCCATCTTATTCCCTCTGCTAGTTCTTTTTCGCTCATCAGCGGGGTGGTAATTTCACGAACAATTACCTTTTGACCGGTTATGGCTATAATAGCATTTCTGTCGTATATTCTTTTTTTAGAGAGCATTCTATGTAAAGCCGCACTCACGGCATCAACATCTTTAATCTCACCATGCATAATGCTGTCAGGCGGAGACATTACTATACCAAAATTATCCAGATGGTATCCGCTTCCTGACCTGCTTAGCTTGACTGCTTTAATGGACTTGGCACCGAAATCTATGGCTAACATTTTTCTCCCTGTTCACAACAATCTTATTTTTTAAAATTAAATTAGAAGCAAAAAACACCATATTCATAGTTATCATATCATTAAAAAACAATTTTGTATATCGCTTTTATATTAATATAGTAAACACAAAAAAACAATTATTTTTCATATTATATTATACTACAATAAAATTATTCAAGTTCTTATTTATATTTTTTGTTAAAATATTATAAAATTTATAAAGAATTCGAACAAATAAGTTATCTTACTTAAGCAAAGATACAAAATACAAACTTTATGGTATTTTTAGACCTTTATTTATCAGTATATTATTATATCAGTATCCCTGAACTCTGTTTCTATGGTGCCATCAATTCC
>JAKPKS010000111.1 GCA_029553585.1 Candidatus Atribacteria bacterium
CTTTTCCATATTATTTTTATTTTAGTGAGGTAGGTGAGGATTTGCACCTCACAGTGGCAATACCCCTATTTCAACACCTTATAGATGTAATTCTTGCCTGTTGCAGATTGACCTCTGCTCGTTGGTTACGGTAATTTAACACTGCTTACCTTTTTGCATACTACCTCTCATTATTTCTTTTACTTTTCTTGGTGGGTAGGGAATTCGTATAGAAAGTTTTCCTAATGGTCAACTATCTTTGGTCACCCTACAGGTCTTTTATGGGACTCCTACTGGTGCCGCTACACCATCCCAAGGGGCTAACAACCTTCGTATTATTAGTCAGAGTATGTGCGGATTTTTACATACCCCCAAGCGTCTCACCTTTTCCGCCACCACCAAGTTTTATTTATTATTGTAAAAATCATCAATTAACTTTTTCTGTTCATCATTTACTGCCTCACAGCATTCAGCAACTATTCTCTTTTGTTCTTCTACCGATAAGTTAGCATAATTCTTCTTAAAATATTTATTTACCTCTCTTTTTAACTCCTCATACCCTCCTTTATTAGCAATTCGCATAAGGTCTTTATAGATTTCCTCGTATCCCTCTTCTTTTCCTAAAATATACCCTCTTAATTCACAAGTCGCATCTTTATTTATCATTTTTCTAAAGGTTTCTTTTTCTACTTTATCAAGCACTTTCTTTAACCATTTTAAGCCACCACAATAACAATCTTCTGAAAAACATATGCTCCCCTTCTTCTGTGCTTCTTTAATTATTTTATCTTTGATATTCATAATTATTTATTCCAACAATACTCGCTTTCTTTCCAATGTTTTGTTCCTTCCTCTTTTAGTAGTCTTACTACAGCATACATCTGGTCGTCTGGATTATCTCTATCTAATTCAACCCCCCACTTCTTCTGGACATAATCCCAAGTTCCATCTATGAATTGACCAAGTCCATAAGCAGAACTACTGGGATTCTTGGCGTTCGGTCTCCAATTACTTTCACATTGTATTATTCTTTCTGCTAATAATACAATCTCTATATCCTCACTCATACTTGCTAATGTCTGATTCTTTATAAAAATTGGACTATTATATGTTATCAAGAAAACATCTTCTCTGTTAAAATGCTTTGGACACTCTTTACCGCTACTAATTACTAATCCTATAAGTAGTCCCGCAAAAAACAGAGTTGCTATCATTATCTTTATAAACAGATGTTCTTTATTCATATAGATATGTATTTATTATA
>JAKPKS010000116.1 GCA_029553585.1 Candidatus Atribacteria bacterium
TATAATAAAAGAAACTGCTAACAAAATAGGTATAAGTGCTAGTATTCTTTTAATTACATATTTGGTCACTTTTTCCACATCTCCTTTATATTATTTGTGGTTGTAACTTTACAACTTATTTCTGAAGTTCGAAGGGTCTCACCAAAGAATTGCTGAGACCCTTCACCTGCTTGAGTATTGCACTACTTAACTATAAACAATCCACCGCTTAATTTTAGTCTAACTTAACACATACATAGGTATAATCGGGATAAGCTCCCGGTGTAGGTAGCCCTTCTAAATTTTTAGCAGCCCCAAAGAAAAGAGATTCAAGAGTTAAGGGAACTAAACAACATAGCTCATCAAATATAATATGTTGTATTTCTGTATATATTTCTTTTCTTTTTGCCTCATCAAATTCTTTTACTCCCAGTTCAACCAGTTCATTTAAACGAGGATGAGATTGTCCAAAGAAGTTAATTTTACCTGGTGCTGCATAGAATTGTATACGCATAAGTCTGTCTAAGCCATTAAAAAACTGTGCTGTGTAGTCTGTACACATAGTGAAATTGCCTCCCTCAGTTGAAGAAATGAATGTTGCAACTTCTAAGTTTTGCACATCTAAATCAATACCTATTTCAGCCATCTGGGCCTGAAAGACTGAATTAATAGCCATAAAAATATTCTCTTGCGGGCCTATCAAAGGTATCTTGACTCCATTTGGATAACCAGCTTCAGCTAAAAGATTTTTGGCTTTTTCCGGGTTATATTCAAATCCACCCATAGGTCCGTCAATATAATAATCATTTGTCGGGTGTAAATAATTATAGTGGGGCTTAGCATTGCCTTCAAATACTACTGTTACATAATCATCTCTATTAACACCGTACGCAATAGCTCTTCTCACTCTTACGTCATCAAGAGGCTTTTGCCTTGTATTCATTGCAACAAATCTCATCTTTGAGCCAAGATATTCTAAAAGTTTTATATTGTCATCTTCTTCAAAGAAGTGATGATCTGTGGCATTCGGATCTGCAATCAAATCAACTTCTCCGGTTTGCAATGCCACCAAGCGAGTTGTTGCCTCAGTCATTGTTTTGAATGTTAGTCTCTTGGTATTTGGCTTATTACCCCAATAATTGTCATTGCGAACTATCGTAATATAATCACCTTCGACCCACTTATCATACTTGAAAGCGCCTGTTCCAATTTGATTAGCCTCTTCATCCGAAAGTGTTTCAAACGCTTTTTTACTTAACATAGAGCCACGAGTATCTGTTAATTTATTAACAAAGTCGTGATCCGGGGATTTTAACTCTACTATTACCGTATAGTCATCAACCACATCTACAGCCTTAACCCCACCGTAATGTATAATTGTTTTAGTCTGATTCATTCCACGTTCAACGGTAAATTTGACATCCTCAGCTGTAAAGTGTGTGCCATCATGGAAATAAACGTCATCACGCAATTTAAATTTCCATGCTGTGTCTGAAATTGCCTCCCAAGAAGTCGCCAGTTTAGGTAATAGTTTTCCTGTTTCCACATCTAGTTTAACCAAAGTATCAAAAACGGAATAAAAAACAGCTAAAGGAACAGTAGCACCACAATTCTGAACATCTTGCGTAGTAAAGCCTGCATGAGGTGCAATAATGACTTCTTCCTTATAAGCCGCTGATTGACTCAGACCACAATCTACAACTAAGAAAAATATCAGAAAAAATGTTACTATCAAACAAAACCCTTTTTTCATGAGAACCCCTCCTTTTTTATTTTTAAAATAATTTGTACTGTGATTTTTCATAAAATACTAGTAGATTATCAATATATATTTGTCAGCTTATTTATTCTCAGCCTCCTTTCTTCTTTTTTATGATTTTTCTTAAAGGATCAGTAAATTATCGATGCATCTGCTCTAGGAAGCAAACTCTTCCAAGTATTCTCAACGATCAAACACGCTAATTTTAATCGTCAGTATCACATCGGGGGTAAACAAGTCTTTTCATGAGTTTTTATTATATTAAACTACCCCGATCATTGGTACATTTAGTATAGGCGGTTTTCTTTTAATACTTATTCTATATTAAGAGCATTCAAATAGTCAAACAACAATAATATGAAGCTGCTACAACTAATATTTGTATCACTTTTGTCATAATTATACACTGAGAACCAAACCAATGGGTTATAATGGAAGAATAGCATTCGATTACCGGGTAATTTGACCAATATGGTTAAAGGCAAGCAGATTTACCTGGACAATAAAGATATTACCTGGACTAAGTCCGGTAAAGGCTCATCTATCTTTAAGTAGATAGACTATGATGATCTTGTGGTAATTGAGGTATTGGTTTTAAGACCTCCTCTATTTTTCGGTCAAAGGTTTGGATGCCATCTTTCAGGATTTCACTCCCCTGAACCTATACCTATCTTTCAGATAAACTCAAAGCCTGAGCAATCGCTGAAGGAGTATATCAGACACTTCTCAGCATTGCGGTACCTGCTGGATATGAAGGGGGAAAGTCCTGACAAATCAGACCAAGCTTGCCTATAATAAAAAGAAGCCTGATTATCAATCATAGTAATATATCTGGTAAAAATTATAATAAAAAAATATATACGTATCCACGTATAATATTAAATTAATCATTTATATGGCATTAAACATTATTATAAATTATGAGAAATAATTTTGTGAGGTTGGGTGAGATAGATCACCATTTCAAGCCAAATATCTGCGTGTAATGATAGCAAATATCGGGATGTAACTAACTATCTTATATATAATGTACAGTAATGTATACCTAAATACTATTAAAATTATTGAGCCAATGTTTCTTCTTCTGAATTTTTTTGAAGTATATTTTCCCAAACCTTTTCAATATGTTCCTGGCTAACCCTTTGCGCTTCTTCAACTAAGGGAGCATAAGAAAAAAACTGAATAGCCATAAAACCTGGAACTATTAAAGATATAGATTTAGATCAATTTCTACAATATACCACAAGAATGGAAAAACTCTCTGCCTTTGATATTTTAGATGAACTTGAAATATTTGTTTGACAGGTTTACTATTTAGTCAGGAATTGCTGCAAATTTTATATAGTAATTTTTAAAATAGCTGGCCTTTTTAAAATAAATTAATTTAATCAGTCTGTTTCCAGATTAAAATAATTAAAATTGGAGGTAAATAAAATGTCTTACAGTAAATATAATGCTACTACCTTTAACAAAACTAAAATCAGAACTCCCAGAGACTACTCGCCCTTCTCAGGTATTTGTACTGTTTGTACCAGTGATTGTACAGGAACTTGCGAGATTGGTCGTTCGGCTATAAGAGGTTCAGAGTTATTATACCCGACAGAACGTACCACTTCACAAACTGCATCAGAAAAAGATTATCCTGTTGACTTTTCACATTTCAATATCAATGGACGATGCTTTGGTTCTTTGGGTACCAGCCCGGAAAAGACCGCATATCCCAATGTAAACTTGGCCACCGAGGCAGGCAATGGGGCTAATAAAATAAAACTGAAATCACCATACCTCTTTCCGGCAATGGCAAAATTAAACTGGGAAGGATATTATGCCGGTGCTGCTCTTTCCGGTGTTATTGCTGTTATCGGTGAAGATATGCCTTCCACCGACCCTGAGACGGTACTTAAAAATGGCAAAGTAGTTGCTATGCCAATGCTAAAGAAGATGTATGATTCTTTTTATAATTTTAGCGATGGATATGGAGCCTTGTTCCTGCAAGCCAATAGTGATGATGAAAGGATGGGTTTACTGGAATATGCCATTTCCGAAATTGGCTTTGAAGCAGTAGAGCTTAAAATGGGACAGGCAGCCAAAGGTATTCAGGGTACTGCTAAACTTTCTTCATTAGAGAAAGCCCTTAATCTGCAGCAAATGGGTTATGAAGTTTACCCCGACCCTGCTAATCAGGGAATACAGGATGCCTACAAAAAAGGTATTAGGCTTCCTTTCTATAAGGTGGGAAGATTGCCTAACTGGGAAGAAAATACTTTTCTAAAAAGAATTGAGGCATTGAGGAGTAAGGGTGCCCGTTTCATATCAGTAAAAACCGGCCCTTTCAGACCTGCTGATTTAGCAAAAACATTAATGTTTGCCTCTAAAGCAGGCATTGACCTGGTAACTGTAGATGGCTCAGGGGGAGGTACCGGAAATAGTCCAATCCGTATGATGAATGAATGGGGGTATCCGACTGTCTATTTAGAAACAGTCCTTTATCAGATATGCCAGAAAATGAGAGAAAAGAATCTATATCTACCAACTCTGGTTATGGCAGGTGGGTTTGCTTTTGAAGACCAGATTTTCAAGGGGTTAGCCCTTGGTGCTCCTCATATTAAACTAATCGGAATTGGAAGAGCGGCAATGACTGCAGCCATGGTAGGCAATACCATCGGAAAATTAATCGAAAAAGATAATATTCCTGCAGCCTTAACACAATATGGCCAGTCCTTTACTGAAATATTCTGTGGGCTACCCGCACTCAGGGCCAGATTCGGTGATAAAGTTGGAAAAATTCAACCAGGTGCTATTGGATTGTATAATTTTGTAGAAAGACTGGACACTGGTTTAAAGCAGCTAATGGCTTTATGTCGAAAATACAATTTAGGCTTGATTACCCGTGATGATATTGTTCCACTGACTGAGGAGTCAGCTCGTATAACCGGTTTGAAAAGGATAATGGAAGTAGATACCGAAGAAATTGACCAAATATTATCATGTCACAGGGACGGTTCTCTTGACACATAATTAAGGTAGGCACTGTTTTGACGCATGAAGAACCGGTCACTGCGAGCGAACGAAGTGAGCGCGGCAGTCTCATCCTCTATCACCCGCTGTATTTAAAGGTTTATAATATACCTGAATAATGAATCATATGCAGTAAGAAAGATTGTGGTATAAGTGGATGTGATCGCCACGTCGCTGCGCTCCTCGCGATGACAGGATCGTGGTGCGTCTTACGTTTTACGTCTTACGTAATACAAAAAATAAAAACTCTACTCTTTAGTCACTGCGAGACAGCCCCTATGCTCTAATTCTGGGCTGTCGTGGCAGTCTCATACTCTAC
>JAKPKS010000123.1 GCA_029553585.1 Candidatus Atribacteria bacterium
AGGAGACAAGGGAGTTGACGGAATAATAAATTTTATTGACTATACAAAAAAGGACAAGATAGGCAAGGGCATTATTTCAGTTAAAGGAGGCCACAGTATAAGCCCGGGAATGGTAAGGGATTTAAAGGGAACGATACAAAGCCAGGAGGCGGACTTTGGTATTTTAATAACGACAGAGAACCCGACCCGGGGAATGATAGACGAGGCAGTAAAAGCAGGCAGTTTTAAATATTGCTACCAGGAAGGCACGGTTACAACAATAATACCGAAAATACAGTTATTGACCGTAGAGCATTTATTTACCGACCCGATACCGGTTAAATTGCCTCCGACGGTTATGGAACCTTACCGGAAACCGGATATAAAGAAAGTAGAAAAAGAAGCAGGGATTTTTTAACAAGGGGGAATAATGAGGCAATTTATTTCCGTAAAAGAAGCGAGCCAGATTTTAGGGGTTACAGGCCACACTTTAAGAGCATTTTTGAGAGAGTTAAAAGAAAAAGAGCCGATTACGCACTCTACGCACATACTTACGCACTCACATAAGTTTAATAAAAAGCATATTACATATACACTTACAGAGGAATTGGTGAATGAGTGGGAAAGTAAATTACGCACTCCATTACGCACACACTCTACGCACTCAAATACGCACTTTGTTACCTACCCAGAGGCAGAGGAAAGAATGGGTATACCGGAGCAAAGAGATACCAGACAGGACACCTCCGGGCAGGCAGTTTTAAGCGGGGTTATTGAGACCTTGCAGAGAGAAATTGAGAGGCAGGGGGATACTTTAAAACAGATACTCCAAGACCACGCAAAAGAGAGGGAGAGAACGGACATTATAATTATGCAGTTAAGAGCCGATATAATGAAACTTTTGCCGGAGGGGAAACAGGAACAGGACAAGCCTACGGAGAAACAAGAGCAGGAGAAGCCGAAACAGGATACACCAGAGTCTCCGGACAAGCCAGAGGAACAGAAGCCGGAGGAGTATCAATTTACCTTTTGGGACCGGTTATGGTTGCTTAAGGAGGATGTAAAGCGGATTTTAAATAAAAAGATATTTTAGCAGGGGGTAAGGCTATGGATGAGGCAAAGGACTTTTTAAACCTGTTATTTGCAGAGCATTTACAAAACAGCGGGGATGTTATAGAGATACGGGGGATAACATCCGAGAGAAAGTTAAAATGCAGGGAGTTTAGCAGGGATATAGAGGACATTGTAAAACATCTTAACGAGTGGAATAATACGGACCCTAAAGCACATATTTACTTTGGGGTTGCTCCCCGGAACAACAAACAGGGCAAAAAAGAAAACATAGATTTTATAACATCTCTTTGGGTTGATATAGATATTGGGGAGACAGGGCATAAAAAAACTTCTCTTTTTACCTCCAAGCAGGAAGCAGAGGAATTTATTGCCAAGATGACCCCTGAACCTTCCGTTATTATTTTCTCCGGTTACGGTTTCCACTTGTATTGGCTTTTAAAAGAACCTGTTAAGGTTGAGAAGGTGAACGATATAGAAAATATCTTGAACGAGCTTATTGAACGCACACAAGGGGATAACGGAACGGGGGATATTACCAGAATTTTAAGAGTCCCCGGGACATTGAATTATAAAATACCAGAGAACCCGATACCCTGCAAGGTTGTTAAAATGAACCCGGATTTAAAATATACCCTTGCAGATTTTCAAGATATAGCAAAGGAAGGAGAGGAAATAGTTACTGAATCCCCTGGGCTTATAGATGAAACAGCAGGACCCGGTGGAGAACCTTTAAAACCCCTGCCGTATTGGGAAATACAGAACAGGGGTGTTACCAAAAAGATTATGCACTTGATTAGAGAAGGAGATACAGAGGGGGTTTATGAGTCCCGAAGCGAGAGAGATATAGCAGTTATTACAGAATTAATTAACAAGCACTTTTCCTATATAGAAGTTAAAAGATTGTTTGCAAACCCTGAACTTGCTATTTCGGAAAAGTATCTTGAAAAGGGGACACAGGGAGAGGGATATTTTAATACAACCTTCCAAAAGGCAAGGGAATACCTGCAAAATTTTAGAGAGAAAAAAGACAGGGTGTATCTCCCAAATGAAACGGTAGAGACTACTAATATCACATTAAAAAACACTTATCTAACTCCTGCAATGATACGGCAGGAATCAGGGAAGGTTTTGAATTTTGAAGGGTTGGAAGCAGAGGAAACAGAGAAGGTTTTAGTCTATTCAAGAAAGACAGAGAGAGAGCATATAGAGTATGCAATTTACAAGGGAGTAACGGACCCTGGGGAAGCAGTAAACCTTGAGATGATGAGAAGGGTGTATATAGGGCTGATATTCTATGCACAGCAACAAGGCAGTTTCTCTATTAAGGTTAAGAAAACACCTTTGACGGAACTTATAACAGGGGGAAAAAGTGGGAGGGAAGCAAGAAAGGTTGAAACTGCATTAAGGCTATTGGGGAACACCCTGTTTAATCTCTTGACCCCGCAAAAAGAGACCCAAGGCAGTTTAGTCTGGATTAAAAACGAAGCAGGTAGTTACAGGGTTGTATTAAACCCTTTCTATATTGAAAGAATGCAGGAAAGCGGGATTATAGAGGGGGGATATTTTACAACACAGTATTTACCATTCCAAGCAACAGATTCATTGCAGGAATACACTAAACAATCTCTGCATTGGTTAAAATATAAAACAACATACGGGGCAAGGAAACCCCGGCATATGAATCTTATAACGCATTTGGAAAGGATTGGGGTGAAGGAGTGGGAGTTTAAGGATAAAAAGAGAATGAGAGAGATTTGGGAGGCGATAAGACCCACTTTTTCACAGGCGGGAATCGGGATAATAAACATTTACCATCCTCAAGGTAAAAGGGATGACCCAAGAAGTTGGAAATTGACTCTGGTTTACAGGAAAAAGGATAAATAAAGTGGACATCTCCAAAAAAACGGTGGACATCTCCAAAAAAAGCAAAGGGGGGGTAAATCGCTGAATGTCTTGTCCTGCAAAGGATATAAAGGGAAAACACGCAAAAAGACTGATTGAGTGTTAATGTATGTTAATATGAGTTAATATAGGTTAATATACACAGTAGAGAGGCAGGAGGGGAATTTTTTTAGTCTTTCAAGATTTATTTAATCTTTAGAGAGGAGGCGTTTTTCAAAAATTTTACACCTGCCCCAATGGATTGTAATAAATGCGGTATTAAAGATGAAAAAATAGTGAAATTGCTTAATAATTTCGGTTTAAAAGGGAAAAGGTAATTTATGGGAGGATATAGAGGCGGGAAACAAACAGTAGAGGGGGTAAAGTGTCTTGATGTTAATTGGCTTAACCGTAACGGGTATTTTAAAACCTATTTCACTCCGGGGAAGTCTGCTTTAGGAACTGTGCGATGGACTTATAACGGGAATCCTTCAGGGGATATAAGAACAAGAACAGAGGAAGGGCGATTTATTTTAGAGTATAAATACAGGCAAGGCGGAGAGGATTGGGAGGAGGTTACACAGGGAATTTCTTTAATCTGGACATCCTGTAATTACGGGGGGCAACGCCCCTGGTTTACTTGCTCAAATTGCGGGCGGAAAGTGGGAAAATTATATGCAGGGAGCAAGTATTTTTTATGCAGACATTGCTATAACCTTGTATATCAGAGCCAGAGAGAACCGTTACATTACCGGTTGATGAATAAGGCTCATAATATACAAAAAAAATTAGGCGGTCATCCTGGCTCTGCCTATTCGTTTCCCGAAAAGCCGAAAGGTATGCACTGGAAAACTTACAACCGGCTATATAAAGAGTATGAGTTTTACGATAATGCTTCTTGGATTGGGGCGGGTATAAAAATGGGGATTATAGAACCATAAAAAAACAAAGCATTTCGGCAGTGTTTTTTGTCCACGAAACGGGGAAATAAGGAAAAACAGTAGTATAAAGGACCGGTTGAGAACCGCAACGAAAAGACCGTTTTTTAGTGATTTTGACCACAAAATGACCGTTTCATTTTACTTTTGCAAGATTTTCTCTCTCAAAAAGCAAAAATCTCTCCGCTACTATACATTGTATAATTTTACTACTAACAGGGCAGGACAAAAAAGAAGGCAAAAACAAGACCTGTAACGGACTGAAGCGACACCGTTTTGAAAAATGCACACCTACCACCCCCAAAAACACCCCCTGCACCTTTTATTTTTTCAGGAAGCAAGGGCGGGTATCAAAACAAGATATGACCGACACCGATTTACAAACTTTTTCAAAAACCCTTGATAAAAGGTTGAATGTAAAAGCGGAACAGTAGAACCCGGGATTTCTATTTAAACTTATTATAACAACGAAAAACTGGGGGGGGACACAAGCGGGGCTTGTTAGGGTTTATGCTATAAATAAACAAGAAGGTAGTTCTTTGACTACAGAACAAGTTAAAATAGCAGTAGTTTACCAGTAAACACTGGTGGAACACTGTAAAGGGTTACCCTGATTTTATCCAGGTAAATACCAGGTTACCTTGACTTGCAAGCAAGTTGATTTAACTACAAAACAAGTTAGATTTCCGTAAATACAGGGGTTTTACAGGAAGGGGTTATTGCTACAAACTAAGCAATATAAAAAAGGCGGTGATAAAATACCGACATTTACACCAGAGGGATTACCGTTTTTAAACGGGAAATAAACGGTTAATATGCTGTTTTAACTGATGATTTACTGCTGGGGGTTATTCACTGATAAAACAGTGAGATAACAGTGAAGGGGGGTTTCCCTCAGTAACAGGGAAAGTTAACCGGTGGGGATTCGTTGTTTTAACAACGGGATAACAACGAGCCGGGAGTTTATGAAGGGTTTTACTTTACTTTTGAAAAGAGATACCTGGTATTCTCCCTTGAGGAAAGAGTTTTAAATGCTTATTCTCCGCTCCAGGTTGCCTGCCTGGGCACTTATTATTACGAAGTAATGTTATCCATGAGGGCAGGTATTTTTTTAACATAGGTTTATAGGTGGAAATACTAAACTGTTGCGGTGAAATTGCCCAGATAAGAAACCGGATAATGCTGAAAAGTGGGGGGGGATATACCAGCAAGCAGACACGGCCAGAGCCATTATAATGTAACACATTAAAATTATAGACCTGTAATCTAATTTTATTACAAATTTTATTATAAAAAAAGCCAGCAGAATCTGTTCTGCACCAGCCACGATTTTTACCTGCCATATACCTTACCATTAACCTGACCGAGAAAGTGCTGAATATTGCCCCACATTTTGTTATACACGCATTTCTACCCTGCCGTCAGAGCAGGTTTATGCAGTTATTATATAAACACCTGCCGGAGCAATTTACCAGTTACTTAACACTATAAAAAGGCAAAGGGAATCTACAGCATATCAGCAGAGTATTATTATATATAAATATCTATACTTTATCTTAACATTTAATTTCCACCATAAAAAAAGGGGTTACCCTGATAAAACAGGGAAATAACAGATTTAACAGACACCAAGAAAACCCAAGTTCCCCCAACATTTCCGAGTATTTCCGAAGAAATCCGAAGTTAAATACACAACAACTTGCACCATAAAAAAGGGCATATAAGCAAAAAGATACTACAGGCGGGCGGGTTTTCAGGTATAGGACACGGGCAGGGGGGGGTTAGGTGATACATTTTTTAGGAGGGCTTCAAGATAAAATTGCTATTCTTCCTGGCCTTACAATATACAACCTTTCACACCTGAATAGAGGCATATTTACCTCGTTTAACCTATGCAGGAGGCACACCCGGGGGCTTTTGTTTTCTTTTGGTATATAACCCTGCCTCAAAGGGTTTTAATGTGTATGGTTTGATTTAGTAAAATTGACGGTTTATTTCTGGTTAATTGCGGATGGAGTTTATAAGGACTTGACATTTATAGTCAAGTGATGTATAATATTCCAAAGGATAAAAATGGTAAATTTTCTTGATGATTTCGGTTTAAAAGGCAAGGGGGAGGAGAAATGGCTATCAGGAAGGGTGAAAGGAAGTATTTTACAAGGGAGGAACGGGAGCGGTTTATAAGGGCGGTTATGGAAAAAGGAATTATGCGGGATAAGGTTATGTTTAATTTTTTCCTTGCAACAGGTATGAGAATCTCCGAGTTGAATGGTTTAACAGTGGGGAAAGTGCAGGAAGGGTTGAAATACGGGAGTCTTACAATTACGGGGAAAGGAGACAGAACCCGGACAATACCCCTTCTGAACGGGATAAAAGAGGACTTGCAGGGTTTTCTCTTATGGAAAGCGGAAGCAGGGGAAAGCCTGCATCCTAATGCACCCCTGTTTTGTAATATAAAGAGGAAAAGGTTAAGCAACAGGGCAATACAGCAGTTCGTTAAAAACTATTGCAGGAAAGCGGAGATACGGGGACTCTCCCCCCATAGTTTCAGGCATACGGTAGGCTTTACTATGGGAAACAGGGGAGAGCCGATACAGGTTATACAAAAACTTTTAGGGCATAGCAATTTAAATACTACCAGAATATATGTAGAACCGGACCTTGACCAGATAACAGCAAGTATGAGCAGGGCATTAGGGTGAGTTTCAGAGGTTCGCTTTATGGTCATTTTGCGAAGCAAGAGGGGTTGAGGCATTGAACAGCAAGGGGTTACAGAGATTTGATGCTTTCAAAAAATAGAAAAACGGGTAAAAGTGGGAGGGAAAATGGATGAGAACAGGCAGTTTGGAGAGGTTTTAAACCTCCGGGAAACAGCAGAATACTTGCGGGTTTGCGAGGCAACGGTTTACTCTTATGCTAAACAGGGGAAGTTGCCAGGAGTTAAAATGGGCAACAAGTGGAGATTCAGCAAAAAGAAAATTGAGGATATGCTTTACACAGGG
>JAKPKS010000133.1 GCA_029553585.1 Candidatus Atribacteria bacterium
GTTTTCCGATAGCTCCACCCTGATCTGAGATCATAGGGAAGGGGATATCATTACCAACCATTTTGCTAAGTTCAGTCTCATTCCAGATTTTGTGTGACCATACACTGTCAGTACTTACGGAAAGTACCTCTACATTTAATGACTGAAGTTTATCATAGCTCACGGCTATGTGTGATATTTCAGTTGGTCAGACGAAGGTAAAATCTCCCGGGTAGAAACACACAACAACCCATTTCCCACGATAATCTTCTAAAGACACTTTTTTAATTTTTCCCTGGTGAAAAGCTTTTCCTGTAAAGTTTGGGGCCTGTTTACTGACTAACATTAGATCAGCTCCTTTCTTTTATCTATAATTTCCACCATTAATTTATCATTGATAAATAGTTAAGTCAAATATTTAAGGAATAACTGTCTCTGTTCAAAACTAATTAGTTTCATCTATTGTCAAGTTATTTGCCACTCAAATTACTTACTAAAACTCTATTTAATTCAAATTCTATGATTTGTATCAAATGAACATTTATCAAAAACTATTAATACAAATAAGCTAATAGATTTGATACTTCAACCATTATTTTTGTTGAAATAAAAATATTTTTAGTGAAAACCCAGAGGGATATGGATATAATTGCTCTAGGTATGAAATGGAAATTAAAAAATTCTATCTTAAAAAATAGTTCAGTTAGAAAGGAGTATTGGTTAAATGAAATTTTGTTGGGTAACTATACAGGTAAAAGATATGGAAGAGTCGCTATATTTTTATCAGGAAATTATTGGCTTGAGAGTCAACAGAAGATTTAGACCAGATAAAAATAGAGAGATTGTTTTTTTAGAGGCAGGAGAAACCCATATAGAACTAATTAGCGATTCCAGGGTATCAGACATTTCCATTGGAGAAGATATTTCCTTAGGGTTTGAGGTGAGTTCGCTGGATGAAATAAACGAAGTCCTGCAAAAGAACAATATTCCCATTCACTCTGGCCCCTTTCAGCCCAATCCTTCCCTAAAATTTATTTATGTACTTGATCCCAATGGGTTGAAAATACAGTTTGTTGAAAATATATAAGAACATTACTGAAGATATTCTCTATTCAATGTCTTTTACGTAGTGCAAGTAGAGACCTGTTTCTGCTCAATTCTAAGTTACAATTAAAAAATTAATATTTTAATTGGACTACCTGCTCTATCTATAACTAAATTGAAATTTAAAATATTTTATTGGTGTTCTTTTTAAAGATACCTTTTAGCAGTATAATAGGTTTATAGCCATATTTTGGAATGGAATTAAGCTAATATCTGCTTTAAACAATTAGAAAGAAGTTAAATTATGAAAAAGGTATTTATTTTAATAACCATACCGTTTCTTATATTTTTTACAGGTTGTTTTAGTAATTTGCCAAACTTAACCCTGTCTAAGGTGGAATGGTATACTACAACCGAGAAATATAATGATTTAACTTTTGGGTTTATTCATCTTAAGGTAAGCGGACTTACAGAGGGAGACAAGGTGACTGTGATTACCTACGGAGATGGAGTTATAACAGAGCAGGAGCTTGATTTAGACCTGGAAAAACATTTTAATCAAGATGTAATTATAAAATTTACCCATATGGCTGATAACGAACCAAGAATTCACACTACTGTGATTACTGCTTATAAGGGTTGCAGATATATTAAAGTCAATCTGAAAAGCGAAGAATTAACTTATTTAAAATAAAAAGATTATCTTACCTTATAAAATTATATAAGCTGCCCATATCGAGAGTGAAGGGCAGCCTTTATTTTTATTTTCAAACAGAAAAATTATAAAAAAAGAGTTTAAAAGAAGAATCTTTATGAAACATATTTGTCCTTTAAATGATTAGAAACAAAATGGAAGATAATATGATTACCAGAAAAGAAAGAGCCCTGCTCATAGGGGTAAATATAAATAATCAGCCTCATTTTAAAGAATCAATAGAAGAATTAAACAACCTGGCAATATCCTGTGAATTTGAAGTGACTGGACAGTTAGAACAAAACCTTAAGGAGCCTAATAGAGGCTTCCTTATCGGTTCCGGTAAAATAGAGGAAATCAAACCTTTAGCTGAGCAATATCAGCCAGATGTACTAATTTTCAATAGTGAGCTTTCTCCCTCTCAGCTCAGAAATTTGTCCAGGAAGTTAGAGTTTAAAATAATGGATAGAACATCCCTGATTCTGGAGATATTTGCCAGACGTGCTAAAACAAAAGAAGCTAAGCTTCAGGTGGAAATGGCTAACCTGCAATATATGCTACCCAGACTTATAGGTTTAAAAGAATCTTTAGCACAGCAGACCGGTGGGGTAGGTACCAAGACCAGAGGGCTTGGTGAAAAATTATTAGAACTGGACCGCAGAAAGATCGAGAAGAGAATTACTGAGTTAAACAAAGTATTAGAATCAATAAAGCGACAACGTGAGACACAGAGAAAAAAAAGAAAACAGACTGGCCTTCCAACAGTAGCCCTGGTTGGCTATACTAATTCAGGTAAATCAACATTAATGAATACCATGCTCGAACTTTTTCAAAAATCTGAAAACAAGAAAGTATTTGAAGATAATATGCTCTTTGCCACGCTGGAAACCTCAACAAGAAGAATTACATTAAAGAAAAGCGGCCCTTTTTTGTTAATGGATACCGTTGGTTTTATAAGCCAGTTGCCTCACCACCTGGTTAAAGCATTTCATTCTACCCTGGAAGAGGTCAATAATGCAGATTTATTGCTTCATGTCATTGATATTTCACACCCTGATCATGAAAAGCAAATGGAAGTAACAAAAGATACCCTGGAGCAGATAGGGGCTGCAGGGATACCAATTATTAATGTGTTTAATAAGATAGATATGACTGAGCTTAAATATACAGCAATGGAGCATAGTAAAAAGATATATATTTCTGCCAGAAATAAGATTGGTCTGGACAAATTAATAAAGAATATAGAAAGGTTATTGTTTGGCCAGTTTGTTTTTTGTAAATTGTTGATTCCCTATCAACAGGGTAGTATATTATCCTATATAATTGAAAATGCCTATATAAAAGCGGTCAAATACCAGAATGATGGTACCTTATTAACCTTAAAGTGCCATCAGAGGGATTATCAGCGCTATAGACAGTATATCTATAATGAAAACAATATCTGTCTTAAAACTAAACCATAGTAACGGCAGGAAAATTTGCCAGAAACTATCAAGGAGATGTTAGTTCCATTCTTATAGCTTAAGATTGTTTAGGCCGTATTGTTGCAATGGCAGGTTAATGACCTGAAAAGTTATTAATCTGAAATACGGGGTTTCCATTTACAAAAAAAGAACAACCATAGCTGTAATAATATAATGAAGGAAGTTTACTATAAAAATATATACATACATTCATACACTATTTTAAGTTAAGGAAATTACTATGACAACACATATTGGAGAGATAGCAGCTCTGATTACGGCAGTTTGCTGGACTATAAGTGCCATAATATTTGAATCTGCCGTAAAAAAAGTAGGCGCTTTATCAGTAAATTACTTAAGATTATTTATTGCTTTAATTTTCCTCAGTGTTACTTCCTATTTTTCCAGAGGAATTGCTTTGCCTATCGATGCTGCTGCCCAAACCTGGTTCTGGCTTTTAATATCTGGACTGTTTGGATTTGTGTTAGGAGACTTATTTCTTTTACAAGCCTATTCTGAGATAGGTTCTAGAATTGCAATGCTTATAATGTCAGCAGCACCGCCTGTAGCGGCCTTGTTTGGATTTCTAATTATGGGAGAAAGAATATCTCTGCTCGGCTTATCCGGGATGTCTATCATTATGCTGGGCATTAGTATGGTTATCCTGAGCCGCAACCCTGAGGAGAAAAAAATAAAATTTAACCGCCCCTTAAAAGGCATTTTCTATGCCTCTTTAGGCGCAATAGGGCAGGCCTCAGGATTAATTTTCAGTAAGCTGGGAATGGGTTCCTATAATGTCTTAGGTGCCACACAAATAAGGATTATAGCGGCGGTTATATATTTTACAATTACCATAACAGCGAAAAAGAAATGGCCTGAGATAGGAGTGGCTTTAAAAGATAAAAATTCTTTTAGCAAGATAATTATCGCAGCAATATTTGGTACCTTTTTTGGAGTAACCCTATCTCTTATAGCATTACAATACACTTCTACTGGCATTGTTTCATCACTCTCATCCTTGACGCCAATCTTTATAATCCCTGCTGTCATACTCATATTTAAGGAAAAGGTTCTGCCCAAAGAGGTATTCGGGGCATTTATCTCAACAGCTGGCGTAATATTACTATTTTTATAAAGAATAATTAATTGTTAAAACTCTAAGAATAATATTATTACTGATAAAATTGATGTGGTTTTCAAACTATAGCAAAAATGGTATTTCAGTATTAATGATTACACTGCATAGGAATGGTGATGGAAGATAGAAAGTATATAGAATTAAATTGTGAGACAGCACTACATCAACTAAAAAGAAAGTTCCCCTACCGGTGGGATTTAAATATTTACCGTGGTTGTGAACATGGTTGTAAATATTGTTATGCTGTTTATTCTCACGATTACCTTGGCTCACAGAATTACTATCAGGATATCTATGTAAAAACAAATATCGTAAAACAATTAAAAAAAGAGCTTAACAATCCAAATTGGAAAGGGGAGATTGTCAACATTGGTGGTGTGACAGATAGCTATCAGCCGGCTGAGGAGTATTATAAGCTGATGCCTGAAATACTGAAACTTTTTATTAAGCATAAGACCCCGGCTATTATTTCCACCAAATCGGATCTGATTTTAAGAGATTATGATTTGATTGATGAATTGTCCAGATTAACTTATATTAATGTGGCAGCAACAATTACCACTACCGATGAAGACTTGAGAAAACAGATCGAACCTGGTTCTATCTCTTCCAGCAGGCGTTTTGCCATGCTGAAATCCTTTCGGAAAACTAATGCCTCAGTGGGTTTACATATAATGCCCATTGTACCCTATCTTACCGATAATTATGCCAACCTTGATTCATTATTTGCTCAAGCCAGGGAGTGCTGTGTGCATTATGCATTAACCGGGACTCTTTATTTAAGAGGAAAGGCAAGGGGAATATTTTTTGATTTTGTTAATAAAAAATTTCCGTACCTTTATGAAGATTTTTTAAAGCTTTATAAAACAGGGGGAGCAAATAAGGAATATAAAGATTCTTTATATGAGATGGTTAACAAATTAAGAGATAAATACGCTCTTTCTGGAAATTATTCGAAGCTTATTAAGGAGAAATTAAAATAGATCAAAGTTTAAATATTAATCCTGTATCAACTATCAACCGATAATGGCAAATTACCCGGAGAAAACGCATGAGGCATTAAAACATACCGATAATATCTATACCACTTTTGCCATTTTAGTAGAAATATATTGACAATAAAAAAATAAATAACATATAATTGTAACAATTGATAAGAAATACAAATTAGTAATGAAAGTAAATGACATTTTAAAATAATAAAACTTCAAGCTGGTAATAATAGTTTTAGTTGTTTGACAAAAAAATAATATCCATAGCCTTTAACGACTATCTACCCCAATACTATCAATACTATTTCGATCAACAGCTTTACCAACATAATTAGTTGTTTGACAACTCCCTCTTTAAATATACCTGCAGAGTATGAGCAATTAAAGTATTTTTATTAATAATGCTTTATTTAATTAGAAGCTGGCTCAAGAAAAAATTCATTAACATAAAATAGGAAATTATTTTAAAATAAAGAATCTTTCGAAAAATCTCGATTTCCCAATTTCTATTATTTTTTAAAAAAGGAGGAAATAATGAAAGGGAAGTTCAAATTTAAAGATGATTTTGTTTACAAGATGCCTGTACATTTTGGAGGTAATCCATTTTATCCTGTGAGAACGGTATACCATGATATGACCAGTATCAGTATAGAGTATGAAACTGATCAAAATATGTTGTTAGAATATATACCAGAGGATTTTGACCTTAGCGCTCCTGTGGTGAAGGTACAATATAATAATTCTCGTGATATAGACTGGATGGCTGGTGGAGAGTATCGTCTCATTCAAGTTACTGTACCGGTAAAATATTTAGGTAATTCTGAAGAAATAACCGGTGAATATGCCCTGGTAATATGGGAAAATAAGACTTGCCCAATTGTCGGAGGCCGGGAAGAAGACGGTGTACCTAAAGTATTTGCAGATATTTCCTCTGAACGCCATTACGAAAACCGCTGGTTTACCTCTGCTAGTTATGATAGCAACACTTTCCTGAAAATTGATTTTTTTCAGCGTGAAGAATTATCAAAAGAGGATGTTGAAGAACTGAATAAAAATTCTAAGATTAATTTATTCGGATGGCGTTATCTACCAAATTTGGGCAAAGGTGGTGCCGCTTTAAGTCAGGCCACTCTTTACCCTCAGGAATCTTTTGTCAAACAGGTATGGACTGGTGAAGGAAGTCTGGTATGGAACGAGCTTAAACCGGAAGAACACCCTTTGCAGTGGTACATTATTAAGGCATTGGCAGGATTACCTATTGTAAAATACTTAAATGCGATAAAAGCAAAAGCCTCAGCACAGCTTAATGTGGGAGACTCTAAGATATTACCATAAAATGGAAGGAGTTTAATATGAAAGAATATTTTGAAAATAAGGTAGCAGTAATTACCGGTGCAGCATCGGGTATCGGTTTAGGAATGACAGAGCATTTACTCAAAAGAGGAGCTATGGCTGTATTTATGGGTGACATAAACCAGGAAAATCTTACCAGAGAATCAGAGAGGTTGAATCTTTTATTCCCGGGTAAAGTATTTACTGTATTAGCTGATGTTACTAAGCTTGAACAGGTAGGGGAGCTCATTACTAAAGCTGAAGCCTTTGACGGGCATCTCGATTTTGTTTTTAATAATGCCGGAGTCGGTTTAACCTTGCCCACAGAAAAGATCACCTTTGAAATGTGGAAAACTGCCATCGATATTAACCTGATGGGTGTTATTTATGGTACTTATACGGCAATTCCTATTATGCGTGAGCAGGGTTTTGGGCACATAATCAATACTGCTTCTATCGCCGGCCGCATTCCTATTCCTTATCAGGCAGTCTATGCAGCTACAAAAAGTGCCGTTATATCTATGACTGAAAGCCTGCAATACGAATTGAAAGCCGATGGATTACAGTTCAGTATTTTGTGCCCGGGTAATGTCATCACTTCTATTTTTCAGGGACTGGCGGCGCCACCGGCAGATGCAATAACGGTAGATGAAGCGATGGACTATGCTTTTCAGGAAATTGAGCATAAATCATTGGTAATTATTTTCCCCCAGTCTATGCGTGATATCGATGTTCTTTATCGGGAAAATTTGCCGGAGTTTGAAAAAGTAGTTTACAGTTTAGCGGCAGAACGGCGTGAAAACTATCGTACCAAGGGAACTTATTATTAGGTTAAGGCGACAATTCTATGACCAGAAAATGGATATTAAAAGAGGCTGTTCTTCCATTGGAAGTGATTATTCTATTTTTTGCCGGGCTAATTGCTTTAATTACCGGGATAGTGCTTTTCCCGGTATCCCGAGGTGCACTCCCATATTATGAAAATGGAGTATTTGGAATATTTCTGGTTCTGTTTGCCTTACAGATGCTTACCTTAGGGAAAACCCCCTTTGGTGATGTGAAAATGCCAAAGTTTTCATTATCAATTGGCATATTGATGGCTTCAATTGGTGTAATAACCTGCTTTATTCCAGATTTACTCGGTCTGATTCCCCGAATATTGTTATTTATTTGCTTCGGTTTGGGAGGCTTCTGTTTGCTTATTCAACTATTCTTTTCTAAAGAAAAATACCAGACCTGGGTTAAATATGGAGGGATTTTTCATCAACTTATCATTGGATGTGTATTGGTTTATACCATGTCGATACTGATCGGATTACTTGTCCTGAAAAACCAAATTTTTACTGTACAATCAACAGCCCTGCTTATCATCATATATGGAACCGTAATTATATACTTAGCTTATATTCTCGGACTCATTTATGCTCAATACCCGGAAGCCGAAAGAGAGTACAAAGAGAGGATTGAACTTTCCACCGATAAGGCTATGATATTAATGATGTGCATTTTTATGACATTACTGGGATTGTTATTAATTCCAGTAAGCTTTGGAATCTTTCCTTTTTCAGTCAGTGCACAACTGGGATTGCTTATGTTTTTATTTGCTATACAGATGTTGGCTTTGGGCAGTACCCCAATTGGGCCCTTTCCACGCACCAGGTTAATGGTTTTATTGGGACTTTTGTTCGCATCACTGGGAATTATATCCTGCATAATCCCGGATATTTTGGTGGTAAAGCTAACCATATTAGTCGGGGTGTTAAATGTCTGTAGTGGAGTAATCAGTTTGGGAAAACTATTTACTCCACTCCTAAAAAAGGCAGAAAAAGAGGCTGACCCCCGACCCCCAATCTTGCGAAATCTTTTCTATGCCCAGTTAACCATGGGTTTGCTATCCATTCTTTTTGGAATATCTATGCTCATCTCCAATCTTATTCCAGGATTAATTGTTGGCATTATTTTAGCTGCCAATGGATTTGTTCTGTTGTATCTATTACATATACTAATACTTATAGATAAAATGACCGGTAAACCAGAACCGGTTACTGAGTAAAAAGAAGCCTTAAGGACAGCAAATGAGTTTAGCATGATCGAAATACCAGAAAGCTCTAACATTGCCAAACAGCTAAATGAAACTGTTATTGGCAAAACTATCGTTGATGTTGTTGCTAATCATTCACCACATAAATTTGCCTTTTATCATGACGATCCGGCAAATTATAAAAGACTATTAAGCGGGCAGGTTATTGGGGGAAGTGCCGGCTTTGGTGCCATGGTAGAGATTTCTGCCGGTGAATACCACATTAAAAAATACTCTTGCTGAAATGACCAGGCTGGGAGGGCGTGATACCGAAAAGGATTTATTTGGGAGAGAGGGTGGGTATAAGACCATTCTGAGTAAATATACTGTTGGGGAACCATGTCCGGTCTGTGGGACAAAAATCCAAAAAGCTTCCTATTTAGGTGGTGCTATTTACTGGTGTCCTGTCTGTCAACCGTTTATAGAATGATACTGTAGACTCATAAGTTTATCCAATATATTTCTTTCCCTCACAATTCGGTGATAACATATATTTTAACC
>JAKPKS010000134.1 GCA_029553585.1 Candidatus Atribacteria bacterium
TGCTTTACTCCTTCCTATTGAATATTTTTTGGTTATATCTATTCTATAGGAAAGTGAACATGCATGACCAATTTTTTTAGTTAATTTAAACTAAAGTGTAAACAGTACTCGAAAATAGTACAATTGATACTATAATTAAAATCTTTTAAAATATACCGATAAATAAACGGGAAAATTGGTAGAAATATTTTTCAAATATTTAATAGCTAAATACATAAAAGTAACTTTAAAAATAATCTAGCAAAAGAACTGAAAAGGTAAAAAGATTTATTTTTAGAAGTCATTGGATGTGTAGTAGGTGCGATCCCTACTAAAAAAGACATAATATTTCTGGAAAGTTTTGCTATTAAGTGAAAGTGGTCATAAACAATTATTGGCTATCCTCAAAAAATTACGCTAATTTATTCTATTTCTACAAATATATTAAATATTGGTGATTACGTGCTCGGTCTTTTTAGTTCAACAAATTATTTCATAAGCACTAACTTTGTTGAATTGTTTGAATTGTCAGGAGACTAATTAATTAATCCTATTATAATAGCCTATGGAATTTTCATAAGGCTGGAAATCAACGTATAATCATCAATTTTAAGAAAAATCAAAACTAGGCCATAGGGTTGGGTAAACATTTGGTGCCACTACTGTTGCTTGCAAGTTTTTCAAATTATCTAAAGATAGCACTATGAATACTTTTGGTATTGCGGGAGACACCACCACTATTTTCTCAGTTAAGGAAACAACGTATGGGCGTAAGGTCCACCAATAGCAAATAATATTTAGTTCCGCATCAGTTGTGGTATCTTGGCAGGATTGTTGGCGAAAAATGGCTTTACTGGGCAAAAGGATATGTTTAGTAGGTGTAGATAGAATACAGATACAGGATTTTGAAAAGTGATTGGATTGGAACAAGACCGCACAGGTGTAAACATATTTTATCTGATACAAACAAAAAGTATCGTATACCAGATGTTTAATTTAAACTATATCTTTATAGCGCTTTTACCCATTCAATCATTTCAGATATTATCGATAAAAATAAAAAAATAATATTTTAATCCATCTCTCTTTTAAGTAAAAAACCACATAAAGTCAATGGATTAATCTAAAATAATATGTAAGCACACGGCAGTTCTAAAGAGTAAGTTAAACAACTATCTAGATATAATAAACTAATAAAATAAATAAGTACAAAGCACAAATATCTTTTTTATTATACTACGTCCAATTTATTTTTTTCACAATTTTAACCAGCCAGGTTATAATGTAAGGTGTTAGCTAAAAAGACGGCAATGATAATGGAATATAAACAGGAGGTGAAAAAGATGCGTTTAGTAAGATTTCAGAAGAATGGTGGTGTTTTTTATGGAGTGCTGGAAGGGGAAGATGTTAGAACCATTGAAGGAGATGTTTTTGATGAATTTATACCAGACGGGAAAATATTCAGGAGGGATGATGTAAAATTGCTGGCACCGGTATCTCCTCGCGATATAATTGCCATCGGTTTAAATTATAAAAAACATGCCGAAGAAAGCGGACTAAATTTCCCTGATAAGCCTCTTATCTTTTTAAAAGCTACGTCCAGTGTGATCGGACCGGAAGAAAATATTATTTTACCAGAGGCGGCTCCCGGTGAAGTGGATTATGAAGCAGAACTGACCGTTGTTATTGGTAAAAGGGCTAAGAATGTAGAAATAGATGAAGTTGATAATTATATACTGGGGTATACCTGTGGCAATGACGTATCTGCCCGGGATTGTCAATTTCGTATTGATCAGCAATGGGCCAGAGGAAAATCTTTTGATACTTTCTGTCCATTAGGACCCTGGATAGAGACCGAGTTAGCAAATCCGGAACAGTGCCGAATAAGTTCACGTTTAAATGGAAAGATTATGCAGGATTCGAATACCTCCGACCTGATCTTTGGAGTCAGAGAATTAGTGAGCTATTGTTCTAAAAACTTTACCCTGCTGCCCGGTACCATAATTATGACCGGCACCCCGGAAGGGGTTGGCTTTCCTCGTAAGCCACCGGTGTTTTTGAAGCAGGGGGATATTATCGAGGTTGAAATAGACGGTATTGGAGTATTGAAAAACAGAGTAGTTTAAGAGACTGAGCTCAATACATCTGCCACTTAATTAAGAATGAGAAGATATTGCCTCAGCAAGGCTTAACTTTCTGGCATAGAAGACCCTGGTTAGCAATCGTAAAGGCCATCGGGAAGGGCTGGCCAGCCTTTTCCAGGCCTTTTTTATTTCTACCAGTTTTCCAGACTGTATAGTTTTGTGCCCATACCTTTCCAGATTGAAGCCATCAATAATTAACCCTATGTCCTGGTTGCTATCCGGAAAGAAAGCAGCAAGGTGTCTGCCATATTCGGAGGGTGTTTGAAATTTTTGTCTGGCCACACCGCTATGCCTGCCCCACTGGCATAATCTTTGAAACAGAACGGATATATCTTCTTTTTTTCTGTAGGTCAGGAAAGAATTATAAAATTTATGCCATTTTTTCTTAAACTGAGTAAATATATATTTTAGCCAGAGCCTTATTTCCTCCCAGAATCCTTTTTTCTCCATATCTAATTCAGTCTTTAAAGAAAACCATTTCCAGAGGGAATAGCAGATCCATCCTGCAGCTAAGAGTGTAAGGGAAATTAAAAACAAGGATGCTCCCCAGATAATGAGCCATTGTATTGTTTGAGTCCACCAGGAAAGTTCCCCGGTTTCTGTGGCTGGCAGGACTGTGCCTCCCGGACTGGACGGATTGATAACATCTTCGCGAATTGGCATACGGAAGAGCAGTGAGAGAATCTTTAAGAGCAGCCGGCCAATAGGAATGGAAACTACCTTCAGGACATAATAACCTGCCTGAGCCAGAGCGGTCATTTGAGGCAGGAAGAACAATATTATCCAGCTTGTCAGAAGTAATACAGTCAGAATGAAAGTGAATACCATACCATTTCGGCTGAACTGATAATGATTGTTGGCTGTTATGCCTTTTAAGTTCTGTGCCAGGGCAATAGCAAAAATACTGAAAAGAAAATAATAACTGATAAACATAAAGGAATCAGGATACTCGGTCTGGGTAGCAGCTGAAATGAGAAAGACTAAAACCAGCATGGCTATCCCCAGATCGAATCTGGAAGTAATGGTAAGATGGTCCTGGGTGCGTTTTATTAATTTATATCCACTGTACCAAAAACCAGAAAAGCAGCAAATAACCAGGAATAAGGCAAACCCGCCAAATGTGCCAAATTCCTTACTTAACAACATTTCTATCCATTTTAAATCGAGAAAAGCTATATTCCCATAACCATACTTATGAATGGTATAAAGGGCCATTGATAGATAAGAGAAAAAATGCAAGAGGAAATGTACTATTATTCTTTGTCCCCTTCCTTTTAAGAGAGAGATGAGCATAATAGGCATAAAAAAAGCCGGGACTGCTGCCCAGATTGGAAAGGGAGGCACATTTAATAATAAGAATAGTAAACCTGACAGCGCATAAAGCCAGGTGATTTCCATCATACCCGATGTGATTACCAATAATGTTCTACTTCGTTTATTATCTCTTTCAATCATTTTTTCACTCTTTAAAGTGATACTGTTTCACCATCTCTATTATTTTTAATAATTAGCAATCAGCCTGCTCTCAGTCTGAGAAAGCTCGATAGCCTCTCCATATATTTCACTTAATAAAAATACCGGCAAAGAGGCAATTTTTCCGGAGGAAGAATCCTGAGCCATCATAAAGTAAGGGGGAATATTGTGTTCTTGTAATATCTGGCTGTGCCGGATATTGTCATTATTAATATTGTATGCCAGGTAGAGGCAGCCTGTTCCGGCAGGAATAATGATATCTTTGAATAGTATCTCCTCCAGCGCACAGGA
>JAKPKS010000140.1 GCA_029553585.1 Candidatus Atribacteria bacterium
TATGGTATTAATTTAACCAAAATATGGGATTAGATGATAAATATATGGTATAAAATACACTTTGTCCTCCACTTTACTGTATTTTTGGCTTAAAAAGGTGAGTTTTCACACGGTCTGACATTATACGATATACTGTCTTCGACGCAAGACGCATAACGCATGACGCAAGACGAAATTGGCAGTCTCATACTCTGTAGCCCGCACTCTTTAACGTTATACAATATACTTTCTTTAAATATGTAGGTATAAGTGGATGAGATCGCCACCTCGCTGCGCTCCTCGCGATGACTGAGGGATGTTTTTGTATTTTTCTTTAACGTTATACGATATACATTATACGATATACTGTCTTCGACGCATAACACACAACGCACGACGATATAGATAGGACGAAGTAATAATGCAGATTCCTAAGAAATTAATAAATGCACTACTGTCTATTTCCTTTTTGTCTCTCTCTATTTTTTTCCGAAAAATAGCGCTATCCCTTATCTCTGACCGTTTTTACCTCATCTTATGTTTTATGATTTTTGCCAACCTCACTCTTTTTCTCAATTTAATTCTTTCTCAAAAGGAATGGTTGGAAAAAATCAAAAAAATCTCCTGGTCTGAAATACGACTATCTATCTTTGCGGGAAGTTTTCTTTTTGCATTTTATGCCTTAGCCACCTTAGGACTTGACCTGACCACCTCTATCAACTATAGCTTTATCTCCCGCAGCACTCTTATTTTTACTATCCTGCTGGCTTACTTTTTCTTAGGTGAGAGATTGAACTGGGAAAAAGTACTCCTGATGTTCACCTTTTTCATCGGGATTTATATGATTTCCACCGAAGGTAAGAGGATAACCTTTCAGTTTGGGGACCTCTTAATTCTGTCAGGCACCTTTTTCTTTTCAGCCTTTGCTATCTTGCAGAAGAAGATGTGTAAAAATCTTACTCCAGATGTTATCTGCTGGACCATTACCTTTAATGGCACCATTGCTGCCATAATACTCAGCTTATTGCTTAAAGTAAATATATTTCCACTCTATCGGAATGGTCTCTTCTGGGTAATGCTGGCTGGCGCAGCAGAGGCGCTGGCAGTACTTTATGTCAATAAAACTACTATTATCAGCACAGTAACCTATTACTCAATGATGTCTATGTTGACTCCAATCTTAAATATATTTCTGGGTATTATCTTTCTGTCTGAACCACTGACTGTTTTACAGATCATCGGCGGGACTATTCTCATCGCCAGCGGTATTCTGGTGCAAAAATTCAGGGTTTAAAATTTATTAAATCTCTTTTCCAAAAAGGAAAGGATGCGTTCAAATAGAAAACACATAAAGGTCAAAACCATCAAGCAGACAATAATAATATCCAGACGCATAAGACTTTCTGCTTTCATCATCAAAGCACC
>JAKPKS010000289.1 GCA_029553585.1 Candidatus Atribacteria bacterium
TTATATTTTAAAAGTTGTTTGGATATTTTAAGTAATTTTGCTGCTTTAGCCATATTGCTTGATTTTTTTAGAGCCGTTTCTATGATTTTTTTCTCATAATCTTTAACCAAATCGTTGAGCGTTGTCTTACCTAATATTTCCTCAATATTTTCCTCGGTATGCATACTCTTGTTTTGTATGTAGTATGGAGTAAATAGCTAAACTCTTGATTATTATAGCATTGCTTATGAATTACTGGCAAATTAAACAATTTAGCAATTCTCTGACCTTTATAAGAATATTGATGAGGTAGGGATATTGATAGCAATCAGGTTTATTCAATCTATTGCTATCATCTCAGAATTTTTTCTAAAATTATATCTTTTAAGAGTGATGGTTAATCATTTGAAGAGGAAAAACAAGCAGAATGCCCTACTATCATGTAAATCGTATTTTCTTTAATATAGTGTAAAAGGAAAATTAAAAAAATAAGAACGAAAAGTACTGTACCTATTATAAAAACAGGATTATAATATTTGTTAGTTGATTGTATGAGTAGCAGGTAGATTTTACATTTGAAAAAAACAGAAGGAAAAAAAATAGAACATAATGGAGGTATTTCTATGAAAATTTTAGTATGTACTGATGGCTCAGAACAGAGTCAAAAGGCAATGGAGCAGACTGCCATTATTGCCAGTGGATGCAAGGTTGATGAGGTTACCATTCTTCATGTTTATGACCAGGAACGTGATAACTTACCTCTGTATTGGAGCGAGGAAAGCAGTATTACACCAGAACAAATGGAAAACCTGGAAAGAATATGGGAGGAGAATAAAAAAGAAAGAAGAAAGATTCTGACCAAAGCTGCCGAATTTTTTAAGGAGAAAAATATCCAAGCTCATACTATGTTCAGAGAGGGACATGTCTCTCATACTATTGTCAATGTCGCCCATGAAGGTGGCTTTGATATGATTGTTCTGGGTAGCAGGGGATTAAGTGGTTTAAAAAAGGTATTTTTGGGTAGTGTGAGTAATGCGGTAATACAGGAAGTAGAAAACTGTAGCGTATTAATTGTAAAATAGACGTAAAATCTTATAGAAGGAGTTCTACTAAAGTAAAAAATAATAAAATACCATAATAATTAGATATAAAGTTGTGTTATTTTACATAGATACCTGCTCAAATGCTTATTGGCATCTCTGCATTTTTTTTAACATTGACAGGAAAATCTTTTAATACTATAATTTTATATTGGAAGAGTAAAAAGTAAGAGTAAGACTTTTACATTCGAGTTATTACATCTAAAGGGTTAAAGGCAATACTTATCATAAACTTCAACTTTACTTATACCACCTATGATGTAATATCCTGTTGGCACAGCAGGAAACTGATGTACCACCCGTGTTTGGAAAGAATGTAATAAAAAAATAATTACAAAAACCAAAGTAACGGGAACGTTACTTTTTTTTATTTATATTTAAAAAAAGAAAGGACAAGGAGGATTTTAGTAATGTTTAAAAAAATCAGGAATGTACAGCTTTTAATTATGATGTTGGTGTTTTTGCTGGCAGGCAGCCTCTCTGCCTTGAGTGCAGAGGGAAAGATTGTTCTGGTTGATGTCATCGGTCGTGAAGTGGTCTTAGATCAGCCGGCAACTAAGTTAGTGGGTACCCACAATCCTACCTTAAATGCGGCAGTGGTTTTGGGCGGCGGCGAAAAATACATCGTCGGCTTTGGCAATAAAGAGATGTCCAGACCTCTTTATGAGGCAGTTATGGATGATTATGATGGGTTAGTGCAGATTGGGAAGGGTGGAAATATTAATTTTGAAGCAGTATTGACAACCGGAGCGGATTTGGCAATTATACCGGAACGTTTTAAAGACCAGGTAGAACAGTTTGAAAAGGTGGGCCTTAATGTTTTAGTTGCTTTACCAAACGAGGAGAGTTTTGATACCATTAGACAGAGCCTGACATTATTGGGTAAGGCGTTAGGGGCAGAGGATAGGTCAGATATGATTGTGGGATACATGGATGAGCGTATTGAAAAGGCTAAAAAAATTACCTCACAGATAGCCGATAAGAAAAAAGTGCTCTTTCTGGGGGGAAGTTCAGCACTCTCTGTAGCGCCTGCTGCAATGATCCAAACACAACTAATAGAGGTGGCCGGAGGGGAGAACGCTGTTTCTGGAATTAGCGGAACAGGTGATTTTGTTCAGGTTAATATTGAGCAGATCATTGCCTGGAATCCTGATGTAATCTGGTACCCGGCTTATGCCAGCTACACTGATGAGGACCTGATTAATGATCCTGCCTGGAGTAGTATCGATGCTATAAAGAATAAGACTATCTATGCCTTCCCGTCACTGGTGGAACCATGGGATCAGCCAACCGCTGCACTGTCATTAGGTATTGCCTGGGCTGCCCATAATCTGCACCCTGACCTTTACACTTTAGATGAGATTATGGCTGATGTTGATGAATATTATAATATGGTTTATGGCAAAACCTTTAGCAGGGAGCAATTGGGTCTGGAATAGAATGAATGGAATGGTATAGGGTTGCGTAAAAAACAGCATAAATAACCAGAATCAGAATATTTTGCGTTGGAAACGAATTGGAAACAGATAAATTAAATAAAGGAAAGCTTTGTTCTAAGGATAAGAATGGATAATTCCCGATTCAGACGACAGCTGATCTTATTGTTAGCTCTTTTAATAATAGTCATGTTTGTATCCCTAAGTATGGGACGATACAGTAATAGTCCTCTCAAGGTACTCAATGCATTATGGTATCGAATAGGATTGAAACAGAGTACTGGAGCAGGTATGGACTCCGGCTTTGACCCGGTTATGGATAGTATAGTCTTCTATGTCCGGTTACCCCGAATTATAGTATCTATGCTGGTCGGCGCCATGCTTTCACTATCAGGTGCAGTTTATCAGGGGGTTTTTAAAAATCCCCTGATCTCACCAGATTTACTGGGAGTCTCCTCTGGTGCCTCGGTAGGGGCTGCCTTAGCCATCATTATGGGTGCCTCCTTAGCTCAGAGACAAATAATTGCTTTTTTGGGAGGCCTGCTCGCCGTCTATCTCAGCACCTCTATTCCCAGAATTTTTAAGCATAGAAGCAATATGATGCTGGTGCTTTCAGGTATTATTGTCAGTGGTTTTTTAAGTTCAATTCTGGCTATTATGAAATTTGTGGCTGAAGAACAGACTGAGCTTTCTTCCATAGTTTTCTGGCAAATGGGAAGTATGGCTAAAGTATTGGGTAAAGAGGTCATAGCTATTATCCCGGTTTTTGTGATCTGTACTACCATACTCTGGCTTCTTTCCTGGAGAATTAATATACTTTCATTTGGTGATTTAGAGGCAAAATCGTTAGGTGTAAATATAAACCAGATTAGAGGAATTATCATTATCTGTGCCAGTCTACTGACTGCCAGCTCTGTTTCTATCAGTGGTACGGTTGGTTGGGTGGGACTGGTGATTCCTCATCTGTCACGTCTGGCTATCGGCATGGATAATACCAAAGTAGTTCCTATGACAGTGGCTATGGGAGCCCTCTTTATGCTCGTAATTGATACCTTGGCCCGCACCGTCTCTACTGTTGAAATCCCGCTCTCTATTCTAACCGGCTTTGTGGGCGCACCACTTTTTGCCTACCTGCTCTATAAACAAAAAACCATGGTGCAATAGTAATTGGTGGTAATTATAAATGCAAATTAAAATTGAAAAGATTAGTTTTTCTTATAATGGTTTTAGGGAAATATTTCATAATATCAGTTTTGAGATAGCTTCAGGAGAGATTATCAGCATACTGGGGCCTAATGGAATAGGAAAAACCACCTTGCTTAATTGTCTGGCAAAGCTGGAACCACCTACCAGCGGAAAGATATGGTTAAATGGGGAAAATATGACTGCTATGGGACATAGGGATGTGGCAAAGATTATCGGGTATGTACCACAGAGCATTGTTCCCTCTTTTGACTATAATGTCTTAGATTATGTGGTTACCGGGCTTGCCCCCTGGCTGGGTACCTTTGAAAAACCAAAAGAAGAACATTATGAAGAAGCCAGTAAAGCTTTACAAAAGGTGGGTATAGAATACCTGAAAGGGAAACCTTATTCCAAAATTAGCGCCGGTGAGCTGCAGCTGGTTTCTATAGCTCGGGTGATAGCGCAAAGAACCAGATTTGTTTTTATGGATGAACCAACCGCCCATCTCGATTTTGGTAATCAGTTAAAGGTACTTAATATTATCAGGGAAATGACTGAGGAAGGATACGGCGTAGTGCTCACCACCCATAACCCTGACCAGGTGCTTTTACTGGAAGGAAAAGTAGCAGTCTTTGACCGGGAAGGACAGTTTTATTTTGGCAACTGGAATGAGATACTCTCTGATGAACTGTTAAAGGCAATTTATGGGGTAAACTTAAAGATATGTGAGGTAGAAAAAGTGTGCCGCAAAGCATGTATTGCCCC
>JAKPKS010000190.1 GCA_029553585.1 Candidatus Atribacteria bacterium
CTCTCCTTTAGATACGGTCTTTGAAAGAGTTTTAAACACTATTGATGTAATCCCCGAATATGGTTGGATTGCAGTTTGGAAACCTTGGAGTGGGAACACATCAGGCCACATAGCCATCGTAGATAGGGGTTGTACCCAAACCGTATTAAAGAACTTGGCTCAAAACTGGTCATCTAAAAACTTTCAAGAAGAGTCTCAAAGTTACACCAATGTCATCGGTTTTCTCAAACCCATTCTTACTCCCGAAGTTACCTTTCCAACTATCACAGAAGATGAACAACGGGCTTTAGTTATTCTTAAACAGTTTAAAGACCGTACCGAGGGTATAAAAGATGGAAATTACGAAGGTGCGTCCAGAGCTTGTGTAGAGGCCTACAAAGACTTAATAAGTCTACAGATAGTACATGAGGGATTAAAGAAAATCGCCAACGAGGAGGCTCAGGAGATACTTGATTTAAAGGGTGAGAAGCAGATATTAGCCGATAAACTAGCCGAAGAACAAAAACAGGTTCAGACTTGGCAGAGTCAGTATATGACTGCTAACGAATCTTTGGAAAGTATGCAGGAGCAATTAGAATTAATGACTAAAGATAAAAATGATTACCAGCGGTGGTATCAGGACGCTAAAAAGGAATTGAAGGAACTTGATAATATGACCCCGATTCAACATATTCGCTATGGCCTGAAGTTATTAGTTCAAAAACAAAAATGATTAAAAAACTGACCTATGAAAATGTCAAGCCCTATATAGAGGCATTAAAAGAACTTGCCAGAGTAGCTCTTTTGGCGTGTATTCCTATCCTTATAGATGGGATAACCCAAAACAAAATAAACTGGACTTTAGTCGCTAGTGCGGCGATGATTTCCGCCCTCAGGGGTTTAGATAAACTTTTGCATTTAGAGGGTAAGGAAAAGGGTAACGACACTCTAACGGGTGGCTTAACTCGTTTCTAGCCTATCTAAACACTTTATTTGAAACCACATGTATTTTTAGGGGACTTTAATGTGGCTATATAAATTTATATAGGAGTATATCAAGTTATGCCTAATCAAAAAGAAGGATTGTATTATCCCGATGGTTCTTATAAAAATCGTGATACAATTATCAGAGAAGCGATGACCAAAGGAGAACTGCCAGTGCTTAAAACTCCCACGCTGAAACGATTAACTTTCACGGATTATTGGAGTCCCCGATTTATCAAACGACAAGAAGAAGTCCTAGAGGCCAGAGAACAACTAACCAACAATGTAGAAATTCAATTCCCCTCAGAACGCATTTGTATTAATTTTATGGGTGACTTACATACTGGGGGAGAATGTGACTATTCCAGAGTAAGTCAGGAAATTCAGACTATAGTTAGTACTCCAAACTCCTATCTTATGTTAATGGGAGATGTAATAGACGGATTCTTCTTTAATTACGCTCAGATGGAACAGATTGAACAAGTCCCTGAACAAATCCAATATACAAAATCACTTTTAAAATACTTGGGGGAGAACAAGAAACTTTTAGTTGGTTGGGCAGGAGACCACGATAAATGGACTGACAAAATGGGAAACTCAATGTACGCCGACTTCTTTGAAAATACAGGAGCTTACTTTATGTATGGAGTAGGCTATGTTACCCTAAGTGTTGGCAAAACTGATTATAAACTCACTGGTTCTCATAGACTTCCTGGAAACTCAATTTACAATCAAAATCATCCACAAGACCGTGCCATGAGATTTGGTGGTGCTTGGGGTAGTGATATTATCGTTTCGGCTCACACCCATAAAAAAGGACACTCCGAAAAGACAATTGTAGGTTTTGGTGGTGAAGCAACTAAGGTCCATCAAATTACCACTGGACCCTATAAAACCCAAGACGAATACAGTAAGAAGAATGGATGGAGTAAACAAGTTCCTACAGAAATGTATGGTAGTGCGGTAATCCTAGAACCTGATATTAAACTTGTCAGATATTACGATGACATTTTACTAGCTAATCAAGAACTATGAAAAAAGAGAGGTATCTCTCCCTGGTCTCACTTGGGATATTAACCTCTCTCCCATTTTTTGCCTTTAGTAAAGAAATCAAAAAACAAGTCCGAGAGGAACAAGGAGGGAAGTGTGCGGTCACGGGACTTAGAGGAAGCCTAGAGATCCACCACCGAGTTCCTCAATGTAAGGGCGGATCAGACAGAATAGAAAATGCAGTTGGACTTTTAGGTGAAAGAAGTGGTAACGATGTTCACGAAAAATATGATCGTCTAGCGATAGATAACAATTTATTTCTCCATCCGGACGGAAGATTAGTGACCAGAGATGAGATGCCAGAGGAATGCTTTAAGGGAAACTATAACAGAATGCCACAGAGAAGAAAGAATTTTAATGAAAATAGGGATAGAGGACCAAAATCAAGGCGGAAACACAGAAGAAGGCACTAGCTACAAGTAAAATACAGATGTAAATTTCATTATCCTCTTGGTCCTTTTGACACCTCTCATAGAAGTCCATCACTAAGTATATGGACTATAGAACTACCATATCAAATCCAAGTTCCTCTAGTTCCTCTAGTCTAATACTCTTTCTAGGCCATCCATCCCTCATTATCAAATAATCTACTACTGGTATCTTAAATGCTTTCTTGAACTTTCTAGGTGAATAAAAGATAGGAACGACATAACCCTCACGGGCCTTAATCCAGATACTGTCAAATGGTTTTTGACTAGAAAAACCATTGATAGCACTGGTATCTGGTATCTTGAGCCATAGACCCTCAACTGCTTGGATTAGCCCCTCGGCTTGATGGTCAGCAACTCTGTTAAAAGCAAATGATTTAGTCTTTTCTAAATTAACTATCTTAAACTCATAACACTCAGTCTCTTTTGGTTTATGTTCCTCAAGATAGTGTTTAAACTCCCTGGTTACGCTAGCCTCATTCATACTGTTTCAGATAATCATCTAACGCTTCCTGGGTAATATCCCAATATGGTCTACCAAATTCTTCGCGAAAAAGTGAAACTAGACGAAGATCAATTAATTACTGCCTCCTGGCCACAAGAAATAAAGCTCTAATTTATTTTCTAATTTGAGTCGCTTCCAGAAGTTTTTTCATTCTCACCAAATTTTCTGCCATTTCTGGATTTTCAAAATATTTTCGGGCTGGTTCCAGTTTTTTAATAATCCATTCTGCTAGTGAATTTTTCAAATCTAGTGGGAACAATTCGCCGCTGGCATAATCACTTACTAAGTCAGTGTATCTGGTATAAGTTTTATTTCCACCAAATTTTTCCGGTCTTTCAATTGTAAATTCGCCAACTTCCTCGCCCCAAAAAATCAAAGTTTTTACCCAGTTTAACAGGGGATTAAACTCTGTTTCCTTTGGCGGTCCATAGGCTTTTTTAATTTTGTTTCTAATTTCCTCGGGAGTGTCGTGAACAAAAATAGCGCTATTTGGTTTTGACTTACTCATTTTCAATGACTCCTCGGCAGTAATTTCCCCATCATTATTTTTATTTTTCGACACGTCTGGCCCGGTCAATCCGGCAATTAAATTTTGATGAATTGCCACCGGTGTTTCGTGATTTCCCGGGATTTTTTTAATGGCTTCTCTGGCAATTACATGAGCCTTTCTTTGATCCATACCTGCATGGGCCAAATTAATATTCATGGTCACAATATCTGCTACCTGCAGTGGGGGGTAAAACAAAGTTGCCATATCCACATCATTACCCTGTTTTTTACCCATTATAGAAATACTTCTCAAATTTCTTGACAAGGTTACTTGTTTTCCAATCTCCATAAAATTTTGCCAATGAATCGGGTTTTTCTCATATAAATCTTTACCGCTGATAAATTCTACTTGACTCTCGTCAACTCCAAAACATTTTAGAGAGGCAATCAAAGCCTGCTTAAAATAATTTTCCGAAGCCCAGCGGATATCTTCCCATTTTCCGCCCAATTTATTATTTAAAAAACTGTGAAAATCGGCCAAAAATATTCGGCATTTTACTCCGGCCTTCAAAAAATCGGCAATTTTTCCCATCGATATTAATCCGGTTCCCAGGTGGACTAGTCCCGAAATTTCAAAACCAATATAGTGGTTAATTTGTTTTCCGCTTTTAACTAATTTTTTTAAATCTTCCTCCGTCAACACCTCTTGACAGTTGCGGGTAATTAATTTCATCTTTTCTTCTGTTGTCATATCCCTATTTTCTCACACTTCTTAACTGAAGATTGAAGATTGAAGATTGAAGATTGAAGATTGATAATCGAAGATTGAAGATCGATAATTGACCTATGTCAACTATCTATCTTTTTCGCCACGGTCAATCCGAATTTAATCTCAAAAAAATTTTTACCGGTTGGCTTGACGCCAAACTTACTCCGCTAGGTATTGAACAGGCTAAGACTTTGGGAAAATTATTAAAAAATAAACAAATTGATTTAGCCTATTCATCAAGTCTTTCACGAGCACTGGACACTCTACATGAAGTTCTTGTTTTTCATCCCAATTGTCAGGAAATACTTATAGACGATCGAATTATTGAACGCTCTTATGGTGATTTAGCTGGACACAGTCACGAGGAAGTAATTAAGAAATATGGTCAAGAACAGTTTGATA
>JAKPKS010000200.1 GCA_029553585.1 Candidatus Atribacteria bacterium
CCATCGTAAACCCCTTTAAACTTCACCTCTATTTAATAGTAACCCCTGCACCAGCCACCAAGATGAGATATGACTATCAACTATTTTAACAAATATTGCATTTTGGGGAAAGTTATCTCATATTATACACCATCAGAGCCAATTGACTGTCTTACAATTTAGAATATTTACAGTAGAAAATCCCTGGATGCAAATTTTTTTTGTTTTGTAGCTATTTCCTGTTATAATTTTACTTTAGTTGCAACTTTAATAAAATCTTTTTATTTTTTTGAATGAACATTTATAAAAAGGTGGAGGTGGAATTTGAGTTTTTCCATTGGGCGAAAAATAACGGATAATATCAATAAAGTGATCATCGGAAAGCAAAAAGCGATCGAGTTGATGCTGGCAGCACTACTCGCCGAAGGGCACCTGTTGCTGGAAGATGTGCCCGGGGTAGGTAAAACTCTACTGGCCAGAGCCCTGGCTAAAAGTATTGGCGGTACCTTCCACCGTATTCAATTTACCCCGGATCTACTCCCCTCAGATATAACCGGCTTCAACATTTATAATCAGAAAGAGGGTAAATTTATTTTTCAAAAGGGTCCGGTGATGTCAAATATTGTCCTGGCCGACGAAATCAACCGCACCATTCCCAGAACACAATCCAGTCTACTGGAGAGTATGCAGGAGAGGCAGGTTACCGTAGATGGTGTCACTTTCGACCTTCCATTACCTTTCTTTATTATTGCCACCCAGAATCCCATTGAGTTAGAGGGCACCTACCCTCTTCCGGAGGCGCAATTAGATAGATTTCTGATGTGTATTAAGCTTGATTATCCTACCCATCAGGAAGAGATGTTAATCCTGGAACGCTTTCAGAAAGATGAACCACTGGAAAATTTAGAGGCGGTGACTACACCAGAGGAGATTCTCCACTTGCAAAAAGAAAGAAGAAAGGTCTATATTTCTAAAGAGATCAATCACTTTATTGTAACTTTAGCTAATGCAACCAGAAAATCACCAAAAATTCGTTATGGGGCGAGTCCCCGCGCCTCTTTACACCTGCTCAGGGCAGCTCAAGCCTTAGCCGCTTTAAGGGAACGGGATTTTGTCCTGCCTGATGATATAAAAGAACTCTTTACTCCGGTACTGGCACATCGTATTGTCATAGATACTAAGGAAAAACTGAAAGGTACCACTCCTCAACAATTACTGACAGAAATTCTAGAACAAACAGAGGTACCAACCAGGGATATAGTCAATGAATAATTCCGGTTTTGAACGACCGCTCACCTCGGTTTTTACTGACGGTTTTTTCCGTTTTCTGGTATTAATATTATTGTTTCTTGCCTTGCTCTTCTCCCAGAAGAATATCATCTTAATTGCCATACTAATTTTAATTATGGTCTATGTCTTAAAAATATGGAGCCAGTATAGTGCCAGAAACATACGGTATTCTTTTGATGCAGAAAAGAAAAAAGGATTCCCGGGTGAAACTATTTCCATACAGGCCAGGGTTTCTAACCGCAAACTACTGCCCATCTGGCTGAAACTATCTATACCTATGGATAAGAGACTTATCCCTCAAAAGAAGAGGGAGGATGACTGCCTGGTCGAACAATTCAGCCTGCTCTGGTATGACCAATTCTTATGGCGATGCAATCTGAAGGCAGAACAGAGAGGCTGTTTTCAGCTTGGGCCTCCCTTTTTAGAAACCGGTGACCTTTTAGGTTTTTTTAAAGAAAAGACCTATCTGTCACAGTCTAAAGCAGAGGTAATTATTTATCCTAAACCGATATCTCTCAATTTCTTAGCCACACCGGTCAAGGAACTGTTTGGCAAGACAGGTATCAATAATCCGGTCAAAGACCCTATCTACCCTGTTGCCACCCGTGACTATCAACAGGGAGAACCGGCAAAATTCATCCACTGGAAGGCCAGTGCCAGACATAATAATCTGCAATCCAAAATCTTTGATTCTTCCACTCAAAGGAAGACTCTATTAATTATCGATGTGGATTCCTTTTCCGAAAATAAGGCAGAAGAATTATTCGAAAAAACGTTAGAGGTGGTGGCAGCCCTCATCCTGGAATTTGACCGTAAGGGTAGCCCTTTCGGCATACTCTCCAATGGCCGTACGATCGGGGAAAATTTTCCTTCCAGCTGTACTTTCGGTACCGGTTCTGAGCAGATCTCCCGGGCTATGGAATTGCTGGCCAGATTAACTATAGAAAAGTCCTGTGCGCTGGAGGAGATACTATTCAAAGATATCATTATTCCTGCCGGAACAGGCTGCCTCTACCTGGCATACAATATTAATAATGACAATATCCGGCACAGCCAGATATTACAAGAACACAATATTCCCCCTTACTTT
>JAKPKS010000291.1 GCA_029553585.1 Candidatus Atribacteria bacterium
TTAATCCTGGAATGAGCGATACCACAGGAGGCCAGGAATGTCTCATAGTCATGCTTCCCATTTACCCAGTGAGTGGTATACTCTTTACCATTGTCTGTCAAGATACGGTCTAGCCGAATATGAAACATCTTATAGACCGGCATCACCTTGGTCTTCACAAAGTCAATGGCACTATCGTCTTTCTTATTAGTGTAGACCTTGGCAAAACCGAAGCTGCTATAAGCATCAATCCCGGTCTGCTGATAAATTCTACCCAAGCCCTTGATGGTGCCTACATAGAAGGTATCCTGACAGAAGAGATCACCGGGATAGTCAGCCTGGATGTGTGTTTCTTTCTTCTTCTCGATCTCTCGGAGATATCTCTCGGTAATGACTGGATTATCCGAATACTCCTGGGCAAAAAAGAGACGGTCTAAGCGATGATTTAATCCCTTTCTTTTTAAGACGTTATAGACGCCGCTGGGACTGATAGAAACACCTTGTATGGCAAGCTCATTGGCAATTCTTGCCGGCCCATGGGTCGGATAGTCTATTATGTAATTGTAAATGATCTTTTCATATTCAGGTTTGATCTGATTAGGCATCATAGGCTTGGATCTTGGCCTATCCACCAATCCCTGATAGCCGAACCTGTTAAACCGTCGTAACCACTCATAATAGGTGGTTCTGGTTAGATTAAATGCTTTACAGGTACTGGTAATGTTCTTGTTTTTATATGCATGTTCGAGTACACTATACTTAAAGTTAGCAATACGTTCATCTTTGGTCATGTGTGCTGTTCTCCTTCCTGTTTAGAATTTGTTTTAACAACTTTATTCTATAGGAAAGACAACATGCATGACCAGTTTTTTTAGGTTAATTTAGTCTAAAGTGTAAACACGACTCGAAATTAGTACATATAATATATCAGAATAAAAATAAACTCATTATTATTAAATTAAAATAAAATTTCAATTTAAATCTAAAAATAATTTATTATGGCCTTAAAAGAAAAATTAGCCCGGAAAAAATTTGTTTTCACGGTGGAATTAGACCCACCGCTTAATATG
>JAKPKS010000292.1 GCA_029553585.1 Candidatus Atribacteria bacterium
CCACAGAGGCCATAGGACCTACCTGACAAAGCGCCGACACCTCAATCATCTCTTTGATCAGGGGGTGTGCCTTATCATCTGGAGGGTATGGTTTCAGGGTAGTTCTGAATAGCGGATTTTTGGCAATATATTGTTCCAGGATCATCCTGCAATGTTTCAGCGATGCCAGAGCTTCTTCGAAAAGCAGGACGGGGGTCTCTACCAAGAGGTCACTTTCCTTTTCCTGCACCTGATAAGATATTAAATCAGCACTTTTAATCTGTTCACGATAGGTACGATTACAGTGCAAGGGATCAAAGTGGAATTGATTAGAAAAACTAGCTTTGTCCATAACTTTTCTTGTTGCCGAACTGCTCAGAAAATAATTTCGATAGCCTTTACCGGACAGGCATCAGCACAGTAGCCGCATACTACACAATCCTGATAGTTAAACTCTAAATGGTAGGTTTGTTTATCCATTTTTAAGGCACCCACCGGGCAAACCGAGACACAGGCTCCACAATTATTACATTTTACTTTATTCCAGGATACCCCCTGCTCCAGAAAATCAACCTTTATATTCTGCTCTTCTAGATAAGCAAAGGCTTCATCTAACTGTTTTTGGTCACCTCCTAATTCAATAACCAGTTTCCCTCCTAAAGCAGGTTCAAATTTTGCCTGTAATATATTTATCCAAAGATCGTATTGTTTAATTAAATAATAAGTAATCGGTTTTTCAACCGTAGCTGGGTCAAAGCGTAAAATAGCTTTTTTCTTAATCATTATTCCCTCCAGGATTTCCAATAACTTGGTTGATTTTAAAATTGTATATCTATGGTACTCAGTAAATTCTAATAGACTTCAATCTCTTCAATTTCTGTTGTGCTGAGAAAAATTGAACCGGCTCCTGTATAAAAAAGAGCCCCTCCTGTACTTTTTCTTTCAGAGACTGTGCTATTTCCCTGGCTTTGGCATAACTGGACAGGGAAGAGGTAAGCACTTTATTACCCTTAAGTTCTATCTGCCCACTTCTCAGCTGGGCATAATTGACCCAGCCTAAGGAAGGTTTATCAGGATGAGGACAGCTGTAATCAAAAACTTCAGTAAATATCTCCTCATCTTTAACGCTTGCTGCTCGCAGTATATCCTCATCAAGCACCGGTATAGGAATACCGATACCCACATATAGAGATACTCCATATCCGGTAAAGTAGGCAGCCTGTAAAAAATCTGGACTCATTTTCTTTAAATCGCCTATTACTGCTAAAGTTGCCCCCTGTCTGGATACTGTTTCTTGACCGGGAACAGGGATAGACTGTGGGTAACACTGAGTTCCCTCCCAGATAACATAACCTTCTGTGCCTCCAATAAAGATACGGGTTCCAACTCCGATAGTCCTTAGGTCCGGATCTTTGAGTAGAGGACTTAATTGTCCACTGGTACTGTAAGCAGCATTACCCAAATCGGGCAGCAGGGTGCCCATATAGGTATAAATCTTTTTGTTTGATTGGTTTACTGCTACATTATAATTCTGACAGGCATTTCTGGGGTTAACCATAAAAGCCTGATTAACAGTATCTTTGGATATGAGCGCTTCCACCTCACGAGCAGGGTAACAATCGGTCCCGGTAGAAAGCGCCTTCATTTTAATTTTATGTCCTTTGATAAACTCTTCAATGACGTGTGCCCCACCATAGTTATTTTTCTCCGATTCTGCTGACTGGGTAGCACCTAAATAAATATCAACAGCAGCGAGCCCTCCATAAGCCATCACATCATTGAGCCATACTTTTTGCATTTTAATGGGTGGGTCGCTATGCCCTAAATTAAAAAAAGCGCCGGAGGAGCACATGGGACCAAAGGTACCGGTAGTCACTACATCTACCATCCTGGTTGCCTCTTCAATTCCCTGCTCGTCTTTCAAGGCGATTACTTCCTCTGCGGTCATTACTACTGCTTCTTTACGAGCGATTTTTTCATTAATTTCCTGATAAGTTCTTTTTGTTTTTCCCATCAATGTTCCCCCTATATTCTGTTTAAAAATAATGCTATATTAAAACAAGTAATTTTTCTTTTACTTTCTAACTTGATAAGTCAACTACTGTTAATTCTACTTTTTTTACTTTAGTTCTCCTGTTATTTCCTGCCAATTTAAAAAGTAATAGCCTTGATAAATTCCTCAGAAAAATCAGGATGAGAAGATAACTCCAAATATTTTACTTCTTTCGCTATTTTATTACTTATTTTTCTTACCTTCCTGGAACACAGTGCTGATTCTGCCCCTTTCCCGGCTGCATTTCCCACTGATTTTATTCTATTTAAGGGTAATGCTGGAATTAAACCTATCCTGACGGCACTTTCACTATTAATAAAATTTCCAAAAGCACCGGCCAGGAATATTGTTTGAATATCTTTTATCTCAATTCCGGCTTCTTTTAGCAGCACCTTTGTCCCGGCAAAAAGAGCGGCTTTGGCTGTTTGAACTGCTCTGATATCGCCCTGGGTAAGGTAGATTTCTTTGCCTTTTGCTGCCTCACCATTTTTGATTAACAGAAACTTATTTTCTCTGGCTCCATTGCTCAGTCTGCTTTTAATCTCCTCCCCAATCCCGGGAGGACACTCTTTTTGACTTACCAGTCTGCCACTCTGGTTAATCAATCCAATTTTCAAGAGTTCAGAGACCAGGTCAATTATGCCGGAACCACATATCCCTCCGGGAGCGCTACCCCCAATAGTGTGCCATTTGATTGTTTTTCCGTCCAACTCTACCCGGTCTATCGCGCCTTCTACTGCTCTCATCCCTGAATTTATGCTAACCCCTTCAAAAGCCGGCCCTGCTGCTGTCGAACAGGCCCATAACCTTCCCGCAATACTTAACACTAATTCACCATTGGTACCTAAATCCAACAGGAGTGAGGTTTCATTTGTGAACTCCATATTGTTAAAAATAATTCCAGCTAAGATATCTGAGCCTATAAAGGCAGAAATATTAGGGAGAAGATAGATGTTTGTCTCCGGACTGAGTAACAACCCGGGAATGTGTTTTGCTTTTAGGTTAAGTTCTTCATTTGTCACGGAAACATAAGGAGCAGCTGCCAGATGAGCAGGAGAAAGACCTAAAAAAAGGTGGTGCATGCAGGTATTAGCCACTATCACTATTTCGTATATATCTTCCTGCTCTATCCCGGCATTCTGTATGTTCTCTTTAATCAGCTCATTTATAGTATCTACTATCTCTTTTTGTAGTTTTGCCAGTCCGTTTTTTTCACTCTGAACAAATTCAATCCGGGAAATAATATTATCCCCGTAAGTTATCTGGGAATTGGTTCTGGCGATAGAGGCAATCTCTTTTCCATTTTTTAAATCAACCAGATAACTGGCTACCGTAGTTGTTCCCAGATCGATAGCCAGACCATAAATATTTTGGGTAGTATCCCCTTCTTCAAGGGCAATCACCTCATTTCCTGCCATTACAATAGTTATTTTAAAATCTGCTGCTCTAACTAATGCGGGAATCTTTGCTAAAAGCGGTAATGGTATTTTTAGGCAGGCTATATTTTTACCTGCCTTCCCGACAAGATTATCAGTAATTCTTTCCCAGTCTGACCTCTGGTCAGTTAAGGCTGGCGCCGGTAAAACCAGATAAATCTTCTCAATATTGGCATCTAACTTGAAATCCTGTTGAAGAACCTCATTTCCCTTACCCTTCAAATTAAAAGAGCCCTTCTTTTGGAGTTTTAATCTATACTCAGAAGGTATTTCTATGGTACAATCCTCTCTAAGCTCAGTCTGACAGGCCAACCTGAAGCCCTTCTCTATTTCTTCGGCAGACAATAAATCTTTTTCAGTATCAGTAGCGGGGGAAACCCCATCTTTCATCAATACCTTGCATCTGCCGCAAAGCCCCTTCCCCCCACAGATAGAATTAAGTCTTAGATCAGCCCTGAGCAGGGTTTCCCATAAAGAAGCCCCCTTATTTGTCTCTATACTTTTGTTATCAGGTAAAAAAGTAACCTTTATCATTTGTTCCTTATTATTGTAAAATTTTTTAAAAAGTTAATTTCCCCTCACGATAGGCCTTAAGATATTCACCACAGTAACTATCTTTCCCCAACAGGGTAAGTGTAGTCTTAATCATAGCCATCATCCCTTTATCAGTCGGATCAATGATGGCTGCATCCAGACCGGAAGACATAGCTAAAACCATAAAAATCTGGTTAATCAGCTTTCTTTCGGGAAGGCCATAGGAGATATTACTTAAACCAATCACGGTTTTCACATCAGGGTATAACTCTTTGACTCCTCGAATGGTATTAAGCACCATCAAACCATTTTGGTCATTTGTTCCTATAGGCATAACTAATGGATCGATATATATCTCTCTCAAAGGTATCCCGCTATCGGTTAAAATGCTAATTAATTTAGAGGCAATTTCAATACGGGTTTGAACATTTTCAGGAATACCGCTTTCATCCATAACCAATGCCACCACAGCACATTGATACCTTTTTATAATAGGTAGCAACTTCTCTATCTTTTCTTTTTCTGCAGTAAGAGAATTGAGAAAAGGTTTCCCGGTCATTCCGTTATGTACTGCCAGACCTCTTTCTATCTCTTCGGGATTGGGACTATCAATACATAATGGAATTGCTGCTGCTTCCTGCACGGTTTTAACCAGCCACTCCATATTCTTCTCTTTATCTCCCAGGGCTACTGAGGAATTTACATCCAGAAGATGAGCTCCAGCCTCTACCTGCCTCAAAACTAATTCCTGAATAGATTTTACATCTCTCTCTTCTATTATCTTTCTGACTTTTTCCCTGGTGGAGTTCAATTTTTCTCCAATAATCAGCATCGCCAAATCTCCTCTTCCTGAAATATCTGAAGAACAAACAGCTTAGATTTTTGATTTTACTACTTTAAAGCTAATAGTTTTTTAGCATCTTCCACCGCAGTAGCGGCATCAGGGGAATAAACATCTGCCCCAATCTGACTGGCATAATTATGAGTTACCGGGGCCCCTCCAATCATTATCTTTACTTTTTCCCGTAAACCTGCTGATTGAAGGGTATTAATCACTTCTGGCATATAAAGCATAGTTGTAGTTAAAAGCGCAGACATGCCCAATATATCTGGATGGTATTCCTGAACAGCGGTAATATATTTATCTGCCGAAACATCTGTCCCTAAATCTATCACCTTTAATCCCGCACCCTCCCACATCATTTTGACTAAATTTTTTCCTATATCATGTAAATCTCCCCTGACAGTCCCTATCACAGCGGTGCCTTTATTCTTTACTCCTGTTTCGGTCAGCTTTGGATTTAAGACATCCATACCGGCATACATAGCCCGGGCGGCAATCAGAACTTCCGGAAGGTATATCTCATTATTTTTAAATTTTAAGCCAATTATATTCATACCATCGATTAAGCCTTCTTCCAGAATATCCTGAGGAGGGCACTGCTCTGCCAGAGCTGTCCTGACCAGTTCTGCTACCCTTTCTGCCTCACCTCTTTGTAATGCATTCGAAATGTCTTTAAAATCCATCATTAAATTATCCCCCGATGAAAAATATCTTATTATCTATTTATTAATTGCCGCTAACTAAATATTCACATAAAATGAAACACAATTTTTATAGTGCATATTAACACAATTTTTGCCATTTTCAAACTTATTCTAAGATTTCATTGCTATTTTTTAGCAAAGATGGTAGTATTTCTACAATTTATTCTATTAACTTCACCAGAAATTTAAAATATATCTGAAAACTATATTTGAATTTAGATAACAAATATTATAGTATAATATATTAGAATAAAAATAAACTCATTATTATTAAATTAAAATAAAATTTCAATTTAAATCTAAAAATAATTTATTATGGCCTTAAAAGAAAAATTAGCCCGGAAAAAATTTGTTTTCACGGTGGAATTAGACCCACCGCTTAATATG
>JAKPKS010000293.1 GCA_029553585.1 Candidatus Atribacteria bacterium
AAACACCAAAGTAGAAGCTATGAAAAATTTAAGAAATTATAATCCAGTTCCCGACGCTTTAGTAGCCATCAAAGATAAATATGGTGCCTCACATTATACTTGTACAGACAGAGATGGTTACTATCAGTTTGAGAACCTCAATATCAAGTCTGGTACCATCATTGAAATGGTCAAGGAAACTACTGAGGGCGTAAAAATATATAAAGATTTGATACCTTTGCATATTTCTTCTGAAGAGAGTTATTATGTGGGGGTTACCAGTGCCTTAGAAACCGCCCGGATACTGGTGTTAGAAGCCCTAATAAGAAGTGGTGAAGAGGTCGAACAATTAGTACTGGAAGATATTTCTAATAATAAATATTTTACCAGATTAGTTAATCTGGTGGGGCAGGCGCAAAGGGCAGGTGAGGAATTTACCAATAATTATCTTATTCAAGAACAGATTGAGCTTATCACCAAGAGTATTTTATTTCCTTCAAATATACCCCCGACTAATGTACCAACAACTCCACCATCTCCATCTTTGAGTTCTGCTAAGGATATTTTAAGCTATCAATTTAGAATAGAAGACAATACTTGTTTTTCTTACGATGTTATAGGAACAATTGATGAAGAAGATTGCCTGATTAAATTGGTTGTTCCTTATAACGTTGATATAAAAAATTTAATTGCAGCTTTTGAAATTTCCACGTCTGCTAAAGCGTATATTGGCGAAATTATTCAGAAAAGCGGTATAACCGTAAATGACTTTACTATCCCTGTCACTTACACAATAGTGGCTGAAGATGGCGGTAAACAGGAATGGCAAATAATAGTTGAGAAAGAGATTGGTCCTCTGCATCACTTTACTATTAGTGGATATCCTGAATTGACTATTGCTGGAGAAAATTTTTGGAATAGCGATATTACTATTGCTGCCTGTGATATGAATGATAAAATCAAGTATGATTATCTGGGTGAAATTTACTTTATGTCTACCGATAGCAATACTAAAGTAATTTTCCCCTGTAATGATAAAAATAAATATTCGTTTACTGAAGAAGACCAGGGAAGCCATTGTTTTCCAGGCAGCAGCTTCAAACTTATTACTGCAGGTGAACAAATAATTACTATTACAGATGGTTTGATTTCTGCAGAAAGCAAACCAGTTAATGTGTTAGCAGCAGAATTGAGTCGGTTTGAATTTAATAAAATCAATGATCAGGTAGTAGAAATACCGTTCAATATTACTATTATTGCTCTGGATAGCTTTGGAAATATCGTAACAGAATATATGGGAATTAATATTTTAAAACCTGATATTAAAAGATTCGGTCCCCATATTACTGAGAATTTTGTGAATGGCAACTGGAGTGGCGAGATTACCTTTTTAGGCCCTCAAACTCATTTTCAGTTCAAAACTGTCTGCAACGATAATGAAAAAATTACCGGTTTTAGCAATATCTTTGACATATACCCTGCACCCTCCATCTGATTCACTTTTTTTATCACTTTTCCAGCCCCCTTAGTCTTAATTATGATAAGCTGAGCTATCTTATATATTGGCAAAAGTAAAGCGCAATGGTAAAATTAAGTAGTAACTATAAAAAAATTATAAGAAGAAAAAAGAAATATAGCTAAAAATAAATTTTTAAATTAAACAAGCAATAAAAGTATATGTCATTACTATTATTTTATTTTTGGGATAGCCCATTAAAATGGACCAAAACAATTTTAATAAAAACATAAACAAAGAAATAGGTTTAAAAAAATTTACCTGGGATTATGCGGAGAACGGCATAACTGAAGAAATATTTTTACAATCTCCAGAATTGATGTCACGAATTTTAAAATATGGTAATATTTCTGAGTGGAGCTGGCTTGTTAATAGAATAAAGAAAAAAGGTGAACGGCAATTTCTAAAGAAATACAGTTACAAGCTTGATGACTGGACTTTTAATTGGTGAAGGATTTATTGTGGGCTTAACGACTCTTTCCTCAAAGCAAAGAGACTTGTTGGACACTCTGAAACAATCTATCCTGTCAAATAGTAATTTTTACCTTGCTGAAGGAATAGGTCTTGCTCTGCAATTATCTCACAAAAAATCTGTTGATTTTGACATTTTCTACTCAACAGTTTTTTCTTCTACCAATCTATTAGACCAATTAAAAGTTCATTTTGTTCCCGACCAAATAAATATAATGGAAATGAAGGAGGGCACACTTATCGTAGTATTAAAAAACATACAAACCTCTTTTTTCCATGATCAATATCCTTTATTGAGTAAGCTTATTGTTAAAAAATGGTTTAAATGTTGCCTCAATTGAAGATATTTCTGCTATGAAAGTTATAACTATTATTCAGCGAGGGACGAAAAAAGACTTTATTGATCTTTGGGCAATTATCATAGAAAAACAATATTCTCTTAAGGATATATTCTCTTTTTGCCAGCAGAAATATGATACAATTTTTTCTGAATCTGTTGCATTAAAGGCACTGGTTTATTTTCAAGATGCCGAGTAAGAAAGAGTAGGGCTGGAAATTAAGAGCAATATTTCCTGGGATATTATCAAAAATGATTTCATAACCATAAGCCGAGAATACTTAAATCAGTATTTACAAAAAAGTTAGCAAAGTAAGGACTACCAAAAAATTGGGCAAGTTAAATTGGGATTCTGTTAAAGATAGAAATTAGATTGCCCTTAGATTATGTTATTAATTCAGATACCATGATAACTTTTTGAAAAACGGAAATAGAATAAAGAGGTGAAAGAGGGTATGCAAATCGCAATAATTGGGACGGGATATGTTGGGCTGGTCACCGGAACCTGTTTAGCTGATTTTGGATTGCAGGTTACCTGCGTAGATAAGGATGATAATAAAATTAAACTATTGAATTCAGGGAGAGTACCCATTTATGAACCAGGCTTAGAAAATTTGATTTACAAAAATGTTTCTGCTGGTCGTCTGAGTTTTAGTGCCAATTTAAAGCAGGCAGTACAGCAATCTCAGGTCATCTTTATAGCTGTAGGCACCCCTTCTAATGATGATGGTTCGGCAGATTTATGCCAGGTAGAAGAGGTAGCTGCCGAAATTGGTCGTTATCTAAACGATTATAAAGTAATTGTCAATAAATGTACCGTCCCGATTGGCACTGCACGAAAGATTAAAGAAATAGTAGAAAAAAGTCATTGTGAAAATAGCTGTTGTTTAGAACCTCTTTCTTCTGGTTCCAAAACATTCTCTTTTGACATCATTTCCAACCCTGAATTTCTCAGGGAAGGTTCTGCTGTATTTGACTTCACACATCCTGACAAAATAGTAATCGGCTATGAATCGGAAAAAGCCAGAAAAATTATGCAGGAAATATACCGCCCATTATATCTTTTAGATTCACCATTTCTACTTACCACTCTGGAAACTGCTGAAATGATTAAATATGCCTGTAATGCTTTTCTGGCAACCAAAATTACCTTTATAAATGAAATTGCCAATCTTTGCGACCTGGTTGGAGCAGATGTGCATCAGGTAGCCAAAGGAATGGGTATGGATGGCCGTATCAGTCCCAAGTTTCTGCATCCGGGACCCGGTTATGGTGGCTCCTGTTTTCCCAAGGATACACGGGCATTGAATGCTACTGCACGTAAATATGATTATGATTTTAAATTACTGCACGCGGTTATAGATGCAAATCTTCAACAGCGTCAGATTGCTGTGGAAAAGATAGAAAAAGCTGTTGGAACTGGAACTCTCAAAGATAAAACCATTGCTGTTTTAGGCTTAGCTTTTAAGCAAAACACCGATGATATCCGCGAATCTCCCGCTCTCGATATCATAAAGATTCTGTTACAAAAAGGAGCCAAGATTAGATGCTATGACCCAATGGCAATGGAAAACACCAGAAAACTCTTTCCTGAACTGTTTTATGGGCAAGATGAATATGAAACAGTCCGAGGCAGTGATGCTTTAGTCATACTAACCGAATGGAACCAGTTTCGTAATCTTAATTTAACAAGAATTAAAAAATTATTAAAAGAACCGATTATAGTTGATATGCGCAATCTTTATGATCCGGAAAAAGTAAAAAAATTAGGCTTCAGGTATACGGGAATAGGCCGAAATTAAAAAATGAAACAGAAATCATTTTTGAAAAAATTATATGAAATACTTACTCCCAGGGAGCGACATCAAGCTGTTCTGGTTTTTATAGCCAGCTTGGGTACTGCTTTTGCTCAGGCTTTTGGTGTGGCAAGCATTTTCCCGTTTATTAGCGTAGTTATGAATCCTGATATAGTATGGCAGAATAAATGGCTTTCTTTTCTCTACCAGAAAGGCAACTTCACCGACATCAATTCTTTTATTATCTTTTTAGGAATTGGGGTTTTCCTGATGGTGATATCCTCCAGTATCATTTCTGCTATAAC
>JAKPKS010000228.1 GCA_029553585.1 Candidatus Atribacteria bacterium
CATAACAGTGGTGTCCTTTCTTATTAAATGATACTGTTATTATAGCATAAAAACACAGATAAGTCTTATGAATCAAGGGTTTTACCTGATATTTTCTATTATTATTTATTGAGAGATAATGGTAATTGTGACACAGCCTGACTGCGAGCTTGCCCTTTGGGCAAGCGTGGCAGTCTCATACTCTATCACCCGCATCTTTCCTTTTCTTCTTTCTTTGTTTTTGACTCACGACGCATAACACACAACGCACAACGAGATTGGCAACCCCATACTCTATCACCCGCACCTTCCTTTTTTTGTTTTTTATTTTTCTTTAACGTTATACGGTATACATTATACGTTATACTCCTTTATTTGCGTTATACCTCTTCACAGATTGTGGGCAACACTACATGTGATTGCCGCGTCGCTTCGCTCCTCTCAATGACCAGGAAAAGAGTATTTTGCTTTTAACGTAAAACGCAAGACGCACGACGCACAACGAGCCCGTCACTGCGAGCTTGCCCTTCAGGCAAGCGTGGCAGCCTCATCCTCTACAACCTGCATCTTCTCTTTTTCTTTAACGCCAGACGCACGACTCATGACTTATGACGAATTTGTCATTGCGAGAAATGATTTATCATTTCGTGGCAATCTCATGCTCTATCACCCACATCTTTCTTTTGCTTTAATTTTTAACGCAAAACGCATAACGCACGACGCACAACGAGATTGGCAATCTCATCCATCCATTTCCACATAAAATATTTTTAAAAACCTATTGGAATAACATTACAACTTAAGTATAATAAATTATAGATGTATCTATATCTGGTATTAAATTGGTCATAAGTCAGAAATGTTTTTTTAACGCAAAACTCAAAACGTAAAACAATTTTTTAAAAGAGGTGAAAAAATGTTTTTAAAGAAAAGAATTTCATTTTTTTTCATCGTTATTTTTATTTTATCCATTATATTACCCCAAATTGCCTTAGCCCAAACAGCTACAGAAATCCCTGTTCTTGAAGACCTGGCACAAATTGAAATCCGTATATATGGCGAAGTACGTGACGACTCTTTACTCAATCGGGTGGAATTGCTGGAAAAAGACCTGGTAGGCAGGACCTTACCCGGGATACTCACCGACAGGGTAAAACAATTGAAAGATTTTATCGTAACCGGTACCCCTGAAGAGCCCTCTCTATCTTTTAAAATCAACTCTGCCCAATGGACTTTGCAGGATAAGATTACCGATACCCCGCTCTTACCCAAAATTGAAGACCTGGAATTAAAAATATTTGGAGAACTTTCTGATGATGTATTGGCTATGAGAGCTGAAAGAATATTTAATGTCTGTTTCCCGGAAGGAAGACCAATTATTCGGGAAATAACCCTTCCCGGGGGGACCCTCATACCGGTAACCTTAATGGAGACAATAAGCTCTAAAAAAAGCAAGAGTGGCGCCATCTTTAAATATCAGATTGCAGAAGATATAATGTATGCCGGTTCTGTCATTATGTCAAAAGACACTATTGGCAGAGGAGAGGTATTAAAAGCAAAAAAAGCCTCTGTTTTGCTGAAAAAGGGAGAATTGGAGTTAGATTTCAAATCGATTGAGGCTCTGGATGGTACCAATATCAGATTGGTTTTTGGGTTAGCATCAGAAGAAGAGAATACCAGATTGGGCATTGCCGTAGGTGCCAGCATTGCTGGACTAATTATTTTGAGCAATCCGGTAGGCCTGGTGGTTGGTGCTTTGATCCCTGGTAAGAACATTACCTTAAAAGAAGGAACCAGACTATATCTGGAAGTTTCTACTGACACTAAAATAATTTCCTTAGCCCAGTAGATTTTCATTAAATACATTTTACTATTTACCAAACTTAGTTTTCCGTCAATGTGCATTATTCTAAAAACAATAGGGACGGTTTTTTTCCATAAACCGTCCCTATTGTTTTTATCTGTATTTTTAAATAAATCTTTTTAGGATTTATGCCGAGTTAATTAATAAGTATAGATATTTACTTTATTATACCCACTCTTAATAGTCTGCCATTTATGACCATAATATTTTGGGAAAGAAGTAGCCTCGGCTTCAAAATGGTGGTAGCCTTCACTAATGTTTTGAAGTGTTAACTCTCCATATTGATCAGTAGTTCCCTCATAATGCCCGTCAACATATATTTTATATGTGAAATTATCATTTGCTATTTTAATCTCAACAATGGGGCTATCAATAATGATTATGCATCCATTTAAGAATAGTGCCAGAATGGATATGACTAGAAATGCAGTAAATAATTTAAGAAAATTCTTCTTTTTCATATTTCCTCCCAAAGTAATTTGTAAATATTTTTTAATAGTTAGTATAATCTGAACCAATTATAAAGAATTCTTTATTAATTTACAATATAAATTAAAATATATTTTGCTTCCTCCTATTATTCCTTGGCTTTTTCTTCCACTTTCTTCATTTCTCTTTAATTCAAATTCTTGCGGGCGATACGGCATGTGATTGCCACGTCGCTTCGCTCCTCGCAATGACCAGAAAAAGAGTATTTTGATTTTAGCTCATGACGTAAAACGTACGACATAAAACGCACAACGAGTATGTCACTGCGAGCTTGCCCTTCAGGCAAGCGTGGCAGTCTCACCCGTTTCCGCCCGCATCTTCTCTTTTTTTTAGTTTTTAACGTAAAACGTACGACGCAAAATGCACAACGAGTATGCACAACCTCTAATTAAAATTTATCTTAGGAACAATTTTTTACTTCTTTGTTTTTTAACGCAATACGCAGAACATAAGACGCAAAACGAATTTGGCAGTCTCATCCACTTCCGCCCGCATCTCCTCTTTTTCTTTAATTTTTAACGTAAAACGTACGACGTAAAACGCACAACGAATATACGATATTCTTTTTTTATGTTACAATATCTTTTGAGAATTAAACAGAGATTTTGCAATCAGAAAATATTAGAGATTTTTTACTATTAACAACATAACTAAAGGCGGAGCATTAATTCAGAATGAACAATAAAAAAATATATTTAGTAATTTTGCTAATCCTAATAATTGGAGGATATTTATATTACAATTATTACTATAAGACTAAATCAAAAGATACCATCTCACCTGAGGAAGCCATTGACCAGGTAGTGGATGATATTATAGTGCATGAGCCCCCGGTACGGATAGGAGAGGGGCAGGTTTTGGGTATCAAAAATGAACAGAAAGAATGGATGATTGAAGCAGATAGTATCTCCATTGCTCAAGATCGTGAAAGCACTTTGTTTAATAATATTAAGCAGATGATAATATATAAAGATGAAGTGCCTCAGTTAATAATCACTGCTCAAAAATGTATCGCCAATATGCAGAGCAAGGATATGGAATTAAATGGTGATGTGGTAATATCTAAAGAGGATGGAGATTATTTAAAAGGGGAGAGGGTATTCTGGCATTCAGAGGAAGAGAGATTATCCAGCAATGAGCTGGTAGAATTACAGGTCGATGATAATTATATTATTGCCGGTGGATTTTCAGCCAATAAGGATATGACTCTGCTGGAATTGTACAATGGTGCCAAAGTCACCATGAAATTATAACCCATCATAAGGGGTCAACATCATAAGGGGTCAGGTCTCAACATTTGACATATCAACAGTTATGTCAAATGTTGAGACCTGACCCCAATAAAATGAAAGGAAAAATTGGTGTGTTTATGAAAAATTTTAGAATAAGAAGAGGAACTATAATACTTTTTTTAATTTTTTTGATAACTATATTGCCTATATTTTTATCAGCTCAGGAGCAGGAAGAGCCATCTGAAATAGATATTGCAGCTCAGGCGGAAGGAAGTAAACCAGTCGAAGGGGAATCCACTGTAGAGCTAACTGCTGACCAGGTTAATTATGACAAAGAAAATGATTTGATGGTTTTTGTTGGCAATGTGATTATAATTCAGGGAGACACTACGCTTACAGCCGGTATTGCCTCTTTTAATGTAGAT
>JAKPKS010000258.1 GCA_029553585.1 Candidatus Atribacteria bacterium
TGATATTTCTTGACTTTAGATTGTTATCTGCTATACTTTTAAAGGAGAAATTTTAAAGGGCCCATAGCTCAGCTGGTAGAGCAGCCGGCTCATAACCGGCCGGTCCCTGGTTCGAAACCGGGTGGGCCCACCAGATAACAACCTGGTAGATAATAATGAAAACATATTTTGCGGGAGAACATGAAAGGTATTTTGATAAATTGCTGGGAAGATTAAAAGCAGGGAAAACAAAGCTGCATAGGAATACTTATGAGTAGCCTTACTTTATCAATAGATAGAGTAGGGCTTTTTTATTTATACTATTTATAATATATTTTATCTTTCAAAAAACAGTAAAATTAGCTGATTGATATGTGATAGCTTAATTATTGTTAAACTTACTGTTAAGCTGCTTTGTGCAATTTGAGGATTAAGGATAATTTACAGGTAAGAGGAGGGTAATTGTTGAAAGAACAACTTAGCGCCTTACTATCGCTACAAAAGTTAGATAATGAGATAGCCGAGGAGAACGACAGATGTAATAGATTGCCTGAACGAATTCAGGAAAAAGAAAGGCAGATAACTAATTTAGAAAAAAAATATCAGGATGAAAAGGATGCCTTAAAAGAATTGCAGCTCAGGATTAAGAGAAGAGAGATTGATGCCAAAGCGGTTAATGATAAGATAGATAAACATAGAAATGAGCTGTATGGAGGAAAAATCAGTGACATTAAGGAGTTGAAACAATTACAGAAGGTTATAGAATCATTACAGGAAGATTGTGATAAAGTGGAAGAAGACCTTTTGTTGCTGATGGAGCAAGAGGATGCTTTCAGGTTTAAGATAACTAAGATGGAAAAAGAGTTAGCAGAGTCAAAAGCACAATTAACCGAAATTAAATATCAGATGGAAGCAGAAGAGGATAGAATTCAGCAATACATAGAGAAAAAGAGACAAGAAAGAGAAAAAATTGCTGGTAAAATAAGTGATAGGGTATTAATGAATAGATACCTTATCTTGTGGCCGGAAAAGAATGGAGAAGCGATAGTAGAGATTGAGGGGTCTGCCTGCAGTGGATGTAATCTTTCCCTGCCTAGTGATATTCTCTACCATTTGCAGAGGGGTGAGCGCTTGATAATATGCCCCAATTGTAATAGAATATTAGTCTGGAAAGAACATGTTAAATAACGTATAGTCGCTGGTCGATAGTGAAAAAAGAAAATACTGCGATAATTAATAAAATAGGGTATATTTTATAAGGTGTAACGTTATACTCTTTACAGATTGCGGGCATAAGTGAATGTGATTGCCACGACAGCCCAGAATTCAAGCATAGGGGCTGTCTCGCAATGACCAGGAACAGGCATTTTGTTTTCTAACGCAAGACGCACAACGTATGACATTAAACGGATTTGTCACTGCGAGGAGCGAAGCGACGCGGCAGTCTCATCCATTTCTACTCGCATTCTTTAACGTTATACAATATACGTTATACCTCTTTAAAGATTGTAGGAATAATTGAATGTGATTGCCACACACTGCTGGCGCAGTGTTCGCAATGACCAGGAACAGGCATTTTGTTTTCTAACGTAAGACGCAAAACGCATGACGCAAACTTTATATGATATACGATTCAAGGGGTTCATTCCTTGAATATATTCAGAGGCGCAAAACAGGTAATCGCGGGCTTTTTTAAAGCTCGAGGAAAGTCCGAGCTCCGCAGGGCAGAGTGCTGGGTAACACCCAGTGGGGGTAACCCCAGGAAAGTGCTACAGAAAAGAGACAGCCAGACTTTCTGGTAATGGTGAAAAGGCAGGGTAAGAGCCTACCAGTTATTGGGTGACCAATAAGCTGAGCAAACCCCACTCGGAGCAAGATCAAGAAGGAAACAGATAGTGGCCCGCTAAAGGTTTCCGGGTAGATCGCTAGAAGTATAGGGTAACTTATACTCCAGATAAATGATTACCACATTGTTTTTGTTTTAAAGCGAAAACAATGACAGAACTCGGCTTATGATTTGCGCCTCACAACATAATTTAGTATTGTCAGGGGAATCTTCCCTTCACCCCCCCCATATTTCCAAGATAGAATACATTAAAAGTAAAAAAGATTTCCCCAAAATCTCCCACATGAAATTCTTAGATAAAATGCATTAAAAGAAACCCAAAGTTTTTCTCCTGAAACCATCCCCCCCCCAATACAAAGAGCTTTCAGTATTTGCTTCATAACAAATTAGTTTTTTAATCCTAAAGGAGGCTAACTTACAGAAAAATTGACCTACGGGATTGAAAAAAATAAACCTCTAAAACCTTCTCTTTTATCCAGAATATTTATTCTCCCCATTTATTTTGGTAAAGAATTCTACAGAAACAAATTCATTAAAAAATAATTTTAAAAAATTTATAAAAAAGTTGTTGTTTTTTCAAAAAATGTAGTATACTGATAGTCAATAGGTGGAGTAAAGTGGAGTAAAGTGGTGAAATGATGTTTCTGGGTCAATATGAACATTCTTTGGATGAGAAGAGCAGGATTATTATGCCTGCTAAATTCAGAGAGGATTTGGGAGATTCTTTCATCATTACACTTGGTTTAGATAAATGCCTCTTTGTATATCCTATGGTGGAATGGGAGAAACTCTCTCAAAATCTACAAAGCCTTCCTTTTGGTAAAAAAGATGCCCGTGCCTTTAAAAGAACTTTAGCTTCCAGGGCAATGGTCTGCAATTTTGATCAACAAGGCAGGGTGGTAATAGTCAAACAACTGAGAGATTATGCCGGCATAGAGAAAAATGTGATGATTATTGGGGTATTTGAGCGCATTGAAATCTGGGATTGGGAAAAGTGGAATGGTTATTCCCAGGAGACAGAGCAATCTTATGAAGAAATAGCTGAACGAATCTATGAAAAAGAAGAGCTGGATAAAGAATGACTTTTCACATTCCGGTAATGGTGCAGCAGGTTTTAGAGAATCTGATTACCAGGAAGATGGGAATCTATGTGGACTGTACTGTTGGGGGAGGTGGTCATGCTGCCAAGATAATAGAAAAAATCTATCCCGAGGGGTGTCTCATTGGAATTGACCAGGATATAGAAGCATTAGAATTTGCCCGGGATAAGTTGAGAGACTATCAGGATAGAATCGTTCTGGTCAAGGCTAACTTTGTTGATTTAGAGATGATTTTACTTTATCTGGGTATAACTCGGATTTCCGGCATTTTTTTTGACTTAGGCATATCTTCTCATCAGGTTGATACTGCAACCAGAGGGTTTAGCTTCAGCAGAGATAGTTTGCTGGATATGAGAATGGATTTAAGCTCTGAACTGAATGCCTATTATATTGTAAACCATTATCCGGAGAGAGAACTGGCAGAACTATTCAGCAAATATGGAGAGGAGCGTTTTTCTAATTCTTTAGCTAAACTAATTACCCAGGAAAGAAAAAAGAAGCCCATTGAAACAACAGAACAATTAGCAAAGTTGATTAGTGGTTTCTATGCCCGACACAAAAAGGGCAAATGGCGAATACAGCCTGCAACAAAAGTATTCCAGGCTCTTAGAATTGAAGTAAACAGAGAGCTATCAGTCTTAACAGAAACCATGCTACAAGCCATAAAGTTAACAAAAACAAACGGTCGGATAGGGGTACTCTCTTATCATTCTCTGGAAGACAGGATTGTAAAAAATATCTTTAGGGAATGGGAAAAGACCGAAACAATTAATAAATATGGTTATGGTTTGAAAAGATTATTTAAAAAACCGATTTATCCAGCTGAAGAGGAAGTCAGACAAAATCCCAGGGCTCGCAGTGCAAAAATGAGGTTTGCTGAAAAAATCGAATTAAAGGAAGTGTCTGAAAATGAAAGAGATAGTTTTATTAGAGGAAAATAGCCAATATCCTTTAAAGGTACGACGCTTTCCCTTCTATGTTTTTATTTTTACCATCATTTTAATTGGCTTACTGGTTTTTGGATATATATGCAGCAATATCATCCTCATGAAATTAGGCTATCAATCTCTTGATTTGGAAAGGAAAAAGGATGAATTACTGGTAGAAAAGTGTCAGTTGGAATATAATGTAGAAAATCTTTCTTCTCTAACTCGCATTGAAAAGATCGCTGTTCAAGAATTGGGGATGTGTCGGCCAGAAAAAATCGAATTTGTAGCCATGCTTCCCAGCAGTATAGAAACAAACATGGCAGCTCTTCCGCTTACTGAGCCAGAACAAAAAAGCAAATTTTTAACAGCAAGTGTTTTTTTAGGGGGATTTACCAAACTGCCGGTTTTTCAAAATCAATAAAGATTAATTATATGGGATGGGGCATGATATCTTGGTTGAATTTTCCGAAAAAAATAAAAGAATATTCTTTTTATTTATTCTTTTTATTATTATTTTCTTTTTACTTATCTATCGACTCTATAATATACAGGTGGTTGGTGGTGGTGAACTAAATGAGCTGGCACGCAGAGAGCATTTTACTTCTTATGTATTAGATGGCAAAAGAGGAGTCATCTTTGACCGGAATCTGAAGAGATTGGCGGTTAATGTAGAAACAAAATCACTATTTGCCATACCCTACAAAATTGAAAAGCCGGAGGAGACAGCTCGATTGCTGGCTACCCGGCTAAGTCTATCACCAAAAGATCTGGAAAAAGAGTTAATCAAAGAAAGATATTTTGTCTGGGTTGACCGCAAACTTACCACAGAGAAGTATGAAGAGATTAAAAGCCTGAACCTCCCTGGTCTCGATTTTGTAACCGAAAATAAGAGGTTTTATCCCAAAGAATCTTTAGCTGCTAATTTTCTTGGCTTCGTTGGTGTAGATAATCAGGGATTGGAAGGACTGGAATTATTTTTTGATGAGAGCTTAAAAAGCCAGGCTGGCCTAATGGTGATGGAAAGAGATGCCTCTGGTGCAAAAATCCCCCTGAGCATAGAAAGAATACACCCTTCCCGGAATGGTTTATCAATAGTGCTGACCATAGATGAGGTGATACAATACATCACCGAAGAAGCCCTGCAAAAAGCCTTTCAACAGTACCATCCTAAATCAGCAGTAGCCATAGTTGTAAATCCTAAAACTGGCGAAATCTTAAGTATGGCGGTTAGGCCATCTTTTAATATCAATAATTATCAGGAAACACCGGGAGAGAATCGTCGAAATCGTGCCATTACAGATAATTATGAGCCTGGTTCTACCTTTAAAATTTTTACCATTGCCACCGCCCTGGAAAATGGTTATGCACAACTATCAGACCATTTTAATTGTAAAGGCTGGATTAATTACCAGGGGACGGTGATTCGGGATATTGACCCACATGGTTATCAGGATTTAACCGAAATTGTTAAGAACTCCTGTAATGTAGGAATTATTGAAGTGGGTACCCGTATAGATAAAAATATATTTGCAGAATCAATACATAAATTCGGATTTGGTCAAAAGACCGGTGTTGCTCTTCCTGGAGAGTCTACCGGTCTATTCAGACCGGTAAACCAGTGGTCTAAAATATCTATTGCCTCTCTTTCTATTGGTCAGGAAATATCGGTAACTCCTCTGCAGTTGATAATGGGTACCTCAGTTATTGCCAATAATGGTGTTTTGATGAAGCCATTAATAGTTAGTAAAATAATAGATGATGAGTTTAATGTGATTAAACAATTCCACCCTGAAGAGGTACGGCAGGTAATTTCACAAAATACTGCCCAGACTATGTCTCGCATATTGCAACAGGTCGTGGAAAGCGGTACCGGTACCAGAGCGAAAATAAAGCATTATACTGCTTGCGGTAAGACCGGTACCTCACAGAAATTTGATTTTTCTTTAGGAAGATATTCCAATGAAAAATTTACCTCCTGGTTTGTAGGTTTTGCGCCAGCCGAGGAGGCAGAAATAGCTATTTTAGTGATGTTAGATGAACCTATGGGAAGCTATTATGGCGGTACAGTGGCTGCGCCGGTCTTTCAGGAAATTGCCACCAAAACACTGCCATATCTATCTATCCCTCCCGGATAGAGGTGAGGAAAGAATATTTTACATTTTTAAAAAAATCAAGTAAGATATTTCAGGCTTCTGACTTTTTATAGGAAAATAGCAGCTAAGGAAATTAGTAACAATGAAATTAGCAGAATTAATTCAAGATTTACCTGTTGCAAAGATGAAGGGAAATACTGAAATAGAGATTACAGGCATAACTCAGAACTCACAATTGGTGACACCAGGCAATCTCTTCGTCTGTATCACCGGTTTTGTAACTGATGGCCATAATTACATTCCGGAGGCAATTATCCGAGGCGCCAAAGCAATTATCGTAGAGAGAGAAATTCCATCACATTCTGATATCACCACCATATTGGTACCAGATACCAGAAAAGCTCTTGCCCTTTTAGCTAACCGTTATTATGACTTTCCCTCCCGTAAAATGAAACTAATAGGGATTACCGGTACCAATGGCAAGACCACGGTAGCTTATATGATTAAGGCGATCTTAGAAGAAAACCATAAAAAAATTGGATTATTGACCACTGCCCAAAATATTATTGACGGGCAGGCTCTCAGTTCTAAAATGACTACTATGGAATCCCCTGATCTGCAGAGGGCTTTTAGTCAGATGGTAAACTGTCAAACCGAATATGCCATTATGGAAGTATCATCACATTCATTGAGTTTATCCCGGGTGGAGGGATGTGATTTTGATATAGCTATTTTTACCAATATCAGTGATGAACATTTTGAAATTCATAAAAATTTTACCAATTATTTAGAGAGTAAAAAGAGATTATTTCTGGCTTTAAATAATTCACAAAAAGATCTGAATAGTAAAAAAGGAATTATTAATATAGATGTAGAACAGGCCGATGTATTTTTGAATTGTCTGAAGACTGAAATTTTAACCTATGGGATTGAGCACAGAGCAATGTTCAATGCTCGAAATATTGTATTGAATCTAAAAGAGGCTCGTTTTACAGCTCAAACTCCGCTGGGAGAAATAGACATTATACTGAATATGACGGGAATGTATAATATTTATAATGCCTTGGCAGCTATTGCAGCTGCGGTTAGCCAGGGAGTTCCTTTAACTGATATTGCAGCTGCTTTTCGCAAATTCCCCGGTGCCCCAGGCCGCTATAAAATACTGGAATATGGACAACCTTATACCGTCATTATTGATTTTGCCCACAATTTCCATGGTCTAGAACATATCTTAAAATCCCTGAGGATATTCGCTAAAAAAAGAATCATTACTATCTTCGGTCATGGCGGAGAAAGGGATAACCGGGTGAGGAAAAAGATGGGGCAGGTGGTGGGCAAATATAGCGATTACAGTATCATTACTGCTGATAATCCCCGCAGTGAAGACCCGGCTCTAATCTCCAGAGAGATAGAAATTGGTATGCAGGAAGTGGAGAATGTGAATTATACTATAATTTTAGATCGTGTAGAGGCAATTGACTATGCACTTCAGATAGCGGAAAAAGATGATATTGTTTTGATTGCCGGGAAAGGTCCTGAAAATGAACAGGTTTATCATAATCGGGTTATTTACCATAATGATGAAGAGGTAGTTGATCAAATATTACAGAAAAGGAATCAAAAATAGGTGTTTCGTTTAGCAGATCTAGTACAAAATATTAATGGTGCTCAACTGCTGGGAGATGAAAATATTCGCTGGAATACTATTTCCATTGACAGTAGAACTATTAAGCCTGGAGAACTTTTTCTGGCTTTAAAGGGAGAAAACTATAATGGTCACAATTTCATTAAAGATGCCTGTCAAAAGGGTGCCAGCGGGGTTGTACTGGGAAAGGATTATTTTCAAAAACACCTGTCATGGTTAGAAAACCTGTCTTTACCTTTGGTGGTGGTGGAGGATACGCTTCAGGCTTATCAGTCCTGGGCACACCATTATCTTACTCTGTTTAATCCCCTGACCATCTGCGTTACCGGCAGTAATGGTAAAACTACCACCAAGGAGATGATTGCACACCTCTTATCTTCCCGGTACCAGGTTTTAAAATCTGAGGGTAATTATAACAATGAGATAGGGGTACCTGTAACTATCTTGAATCTGACTCCCGAACAGGAGATATTGGTTTTGGAAATGGCAGCACAGAAAGCAGGAGAAATAAAAAATTTAACCGGTATAGCAAGGCCGGATATTGTTGTTCTAACCAATATTGGAGAGGCTCATATCGGTTTGTTTGGCACCAAGGATATTATTGCCCGGGAAAAAGCGGAACTTATCTTAGCTTTAAAAGATAAGGGAACTGCCATACTGAATCGGGATGATAATTATTTTAATTTTCTATTAAATTGTGTGCCAGTTCAAAGGGAGGTAATTAGTTTTGGTTTTCATCCTGAAGCGCAGGTAAGGGCAGGGGATTTCTGGCAAAAAAATGAGCGGGAACTGCATTTTGAATTGGTGTTACCTGGCCAAAAAAAATATCAGGTACTACTGCCCTTATTGGGTAAGTTTAATATCTCAAATGCCTTAGCTGCACTGGCAGTAGGTTTGAAGGCTGAGATACCTTTAGAAGATTTAGTGGGACATCTGGCAACTTTTAAGGGGATCGATTTTCATATGCAATGTTTATCAATAGCTAAGGGAATAACTCTGATTCAGGACTATTATAATGCCAATCCCACAGCTACCAAAGAAGCCCTGTTTAGTGTGGCAAGTGTGGCGGCTGGACGGTTTAAGGTAGCTGTTTTAGGTGATATGTTAGAGCTGGGGGAGAATTCTTCTGATTATCATAGAGAGGTGGGAAGTGTTGCTGCCACTATTTCTTATGATATGTTAATTGCCTATGGAAAATATGCTAATTTTATCAGGAAAGGCGCCCTGGATGAGGGGATGGACAGTAACAGTATATTCTGTTTTGAAAAAGAAGAGAAAGAAAGATTAGCAAACTGGTTAGTAGAATCCATTCCTGAAAATAGTATAGTATTGCTTAAAGGGTCACGTAGCATGCAAATGGAAGATATCGTACAATGCTGGCAATCTCATAACAAAGATAAAGGAAGTAGCTCACATGCTTAGAGTAGCAGTTACTCTCTTTATTGCATTTTTTGTTCCCATACTACTGACTCCTCTATTTATCAGAATACAAAAAAGATACGATATAGGACAAAGAATAAGAACAGAAGGACCCGATTTACACCAGCATAAGACAGGAACTCCCACCATGGGCGGTTCTATCATCTTCCTTGCGGTAGCCCTTTCTTTAGGCTACTTTCATCCAGAGGACAGCCGTGTATATGCTTCTTTTGCCCTGTTACTGAGTTTTGGTTTAGTTGGGCTAATTGATGATTTAATAAAGTTTTACAAAGACAGGTCTTTAGGTCTGAAGGCCAGGAATAAGATTGCGCTGCAGTTTACTATCAGTATCCTGTTTTTATATTGGCTTTTTCAAAATAATTTACTTGATAAAACTATAATAGTTCCCTTTCAATCCAATTTGATAGTAACAGCGCCACTATTTTATATTTCTTTTACCATCTTGGTACTATTATCGACTACCAACGCAGTTAATCTCAGCGATGGGCTGGATGGATTAGCTACCGGATTGATTATTATAGCAATGCTCGCCTTTGCCAAAATTGCATTTGCCCAGGAAAAGGAGAGTCTGGGGATATTTGCCCTTATCATGATTTTTTCCTGCGCTGGTTTTCTGGTATTTAATTTTCATCCGGCAAAGATTTTTCTGGGGGATGTTGGGGCTTTAGGATTGGGTGGAGCACTTGCAGCTATCGGTGTTTTTAGTAATGCTGAACTATTTTTATTAATCATCGGGGGAGTTTTTGTACTGGAAACATCTTCGGTGATAATACAGGTTATTTCTATAAAATGGAGACAGAAACCGGTATTTTTAATGAGCCCCCTGCACCACCACTTTGAAATGAAGAAATGGAAAGAAGTTCAAATTGTTGCTCTGTTCTGGGGCTTAGGTTTAACCTTTGCTGTATTAGGATTAATGGCATACCCCTTTAAATAGTTTTTAAAAAAAGAAAAAGAGAAGGAGATGACTATTAAGATGAATCGTTTGCCAGTCAAACAACCTGATTATATCCTAATAGCCATTATCCTTGTTTTGATTTCTTTTGGTATTATTATGGTGTTCAGTTCCAGCTATATTATGGCCGATAAGTGGTATGGCGATAGTTTCTATTTTTTTACCAGACAACTGTTCTCTGCCTTTATAGCATTACTGGTCTTTTTTGTAACTATGAAGATTGATTATCATTATTGGAAAAAATTTGCCATACCCCTTTTGATAGTATCTATATTCTTATTATTGATACTTTACCTGCCAGGAGTAACCAGATATGTAAGAGGAGCCAGAAGATGGATCTATCTGGGACCACTACCCTTTCAGCCATCTGAATTAGCTAAAGTAGCGCTGATCCTCTACATAGCAGATTGCCTGACCAGAAAGCCAGCCCGGGATATAGATACTTTCATGCGCGGTATCTTGCCCGTATTTGTGGTAACAGCGATAATTTTCCTATTAGTATTTGCTCAACCAGACTTCAGTACTGGTATCGTTATCCTGGCCTGTTCTTTTATTATGCTTTATATCGGGGGAAGCCAGATTACACAATTGTTCACCTTGATAGCCTCTCTCGGTCCCCTTGGCACAATATTAATTTTAATGAAAGAATATAGAAGGGTGAGGCTACTCTCCTTTTTAAATCCATGGGAAGACCCTCTGAAAAGCGGGTTTCATATTATTCAATCCCTGTTAGCCTTAGGCAGTGGTGGATTAGGTGGAGTGGGTATAGCAGAGAGCAGACAGAAGTTTTTTTATCTACCTGACCAGCATACAGATTTTATCTTTTCTATTATCGGAGAAGAGCTGGGATTTATCGGCGCTTCCATTGTTATTATACTGTTTCTTATTTTTTTATGGAGAGGTTTTTCTATTGCCTGGAGAGCGAAAGATAGTTTTGGCTCACTATTGGCTGCTGGTTTTACCTCTCTAATAGTCTTTCAGGTACTGATAAATATTAGCGTGGTTACCAAAATAATACCTACCACCGGGATTACTCTGCCCTTTATCAGTTATGGTGGTTCATCCTTAATTATTATTATGTTTTGTTGTGGAATTATCCTGAACATCTCTAAAAATATTACAGTACAAGATGAGGTTATCTAATTTTATGAAAATCATTATTACCGGAGGAGGTACCGGGGGTCATATCTACCCGGGAATAAGTTTAGCACAGGAATTTCTTAGAAGAGATAAGGATAATAAGATTATTTTTGTGGGGGCAGAACAAAAAATGGAATCAGAGATTGTCCCCCGGGAAGGTTTTCAATTTTTCAGTTTAAGAGTCAGGGGCTTTGAGAGGAAGATATGTTTAGCCAATCTTCATTCCCTTTGGTTATTCTTAAGTTCCCTATCTACCTCTTTTCGGATTATAAAAAAATTTAAACCTGATCTGGTATTAGGGACCGGTGGCTATGTCAGCGGTTCAGTTACACTGGTTTCATCATTAACCGGTATTCCAACTTTTATTCATGAGCAAAATCTGATACCCGGTATTACCAATCAGTTCCTCTCTTTAGTCGCCCGAAAAGTTTTTATCAGCTTCCCGGAATCGAACCGCTATTTCTGGAGGAAGGGGAGAATTGTTTTCAAGGGTAACCCTGTTCGGGAAAATATCTGGCAGGGCAACAGAGAACATTTAATAGAAAAGACTGGCCTAAATCCTAATAAAAAAACTATTCTGGTTTTTGGGGGAAGTAAGGGGGCCAGTGCCATTAATCAGGTTTTATTGGATTGCTTGAAGCTACTTGATAAATCTCTCTGGCTGAAATGGCAGGTATTGATTATCAGCGGTAAAGAAGATTTTAACAACCTGAAAGAGAGGATAACTCATTTAGAATATCGAGAGGGTATTCGGATAATTGATTACCTTTATCAGATAGGTGATGCCTATGACTTAGCAGAGATAGTAGTATGTCGAGCCGGAGCTACTACCGTTGCCGAGATTACTGCTAAGGGGTTACCCTCAATATTGATACCTTATCCCTATGCTACTGGTGATCATCAGCTCTACAATGCCCGGTTTTTGGAAAATAGTAAGGCGGCTTTAGTCATCAAAGAGGAGGAGTTGACCAGTGAGAAATTGGCTGAAGTGTTAACCAGGGTGATAAATGACCCGGAAAAATTGAAGACAATGGCTCGGAATAGTAAAAAAATAGGCAATCGCAAGGCAGCCCGGGAAATAGTTGATGAGATATATAATAGTATAAAAGGTTAAAACTTTCCCCAAAATAGTATTTAAATAATTTCTGAAATAAGGTAAACTGATAGATGAAAAATCGTGGTTTTAGTAACAAAACAGATAGGCAACTTATGAATAATACAGGAAAACATATTCACTTTGTAGGAATTGGTGGAGCCGGTATGAGTGGTATCGCTTCCATCTTATTGGAATTAGGGTATCGGGTAAGCGGTTCAGATCTGCAAAGCAATATATGTACCAGGAGATTAAAAGATAAGGGTGCTCAGATTTTTAAGGGACATGACGGTAGTCATGTCTGTGGAGCCGACCTGGTAGTAATATCATCCGCTATAAATAAAGAGAATAAAGAAGTTCTGGCAGCCCGAGAAAATAATATCGAAATAATTCCCAGGGCAGAGATGCTTTCCCGTATCATGAACCAAAAATACCGTATTGCTGTTTCTGGAACTCATGGTAAAACCACCACTACCTCGATGATTAGTATGCTTCTGGAGGGTATGCATTTAGAACCCACCATTGCCATAGGAGGAGAGGCTAACGATATTGGCGGAAATGCCAGGTTAGGAAAAGGAGATTATATGGTGGTGGAAGCCGATGAGAGTGATGGTTCTTTTTTATTACTCAATCCCAATATAGTGATAGTGACCAATATTGAAAATGATCATTTAGATTATTATACCAGCCTGGAGAAGACCAAAGAAAGTTTCCGGCTTTTTTTAGAGAAGGTTCCTGCTGACGGATTTTTTGTATTTGGCTGGGATTGTCCCAATGCCAGGATGATTTTTGAAGAAATAAGTGCTAAAAAAGAGGTCATTTCCTTTGGTTTTGGTGAAAACGCCCAGTTGAGAGCAGTGGATTCCAGACTTTTGAAAAATTCCTCCAGCTCTGATATCTATTGGCAACAAAACAAGTTAGGGATACTGAATCTGAATGTACCCGGTTATCACAATATCTCCAATGCCTTAGCGGCTATCGCCACCGGTATGAAACTGGGATTTCAGTTTAAGGATATTGTGGAAATACTCACTCATTTCAGGGGAGTTAAAAGAAGACAGGAAATTGTTTTTCAACATAATGATAAATTTCTAATTATTGATGACTATGGACACCATCCTACTGAAATAAAGGCAACTCTGCGGGCTATAAAAACAGGATGGCCTGAACACAGGATTATTACTGTATTTCAACCACATCGCTACAGCAGGACCATGCTGCTCCTGGAATATTTTGGTTCTGCTTTTTTAGATTCCGATATAGTAATTATTAATGATATTTACCCGGCCAATGAAAAACCAATTCCAAATATTTCTGCAGAATTGATATATCAAGAAGTAAAAAAACAGCAGAAAGAAAATATTTATTATATTCCGGAAAAGATAGATACTGTTTATTTCTTGGAAAATATGGTTTTAGAGAGAGATATAGTTATAACTATGGGAGCTGGCGATGTTTGGAAGATTGGTATAGAATTGATGAAAAAAATGCAACTACATAATTTAAATTAGGAATAGAACATTAATGTTAGATAAGGAATTGGTCTGGAGAGAAATAAAAAATTGTAATCTGGAAAAGGAGATTAAACGTGATGAGGCCATGAAAGGTCATACCTCGTGGAAAATCGGCGGCAAAGCCGATTTTTTTTGTATTCCTTACAACAAATATAGATTAAAAGAGATTTTGCTATTTGCCCAGAATTATCAATTACCGATATATATTATCGGCAATGGAACTAACATTTGGGTAGGGGATGAGGGAATTAGAGGCCTGGTAGTAAAGATAGCACATACTCTCGACAAAATAGAATATTCTGATAAAATAATAAAAGCAGGTGCAGGTGTTCTCTTGTCTACTCTGGTAAAAAATACTGTAGATAAAGAGTTGGCCGGGCTTGAATTTGCTGCTCACATCCCTGGCACTTTAGGTGGGGCAATTATTAATAATGCCAGTTTTGGCACAGAGGCAATAGCTGATATAGTACATAAAATTATCTTGTTTGACTTTAAGAATGGGCAATTCAAGGAACTTAATAAAGAGCAATTTTTATTTCATTATCGTGGTATAGAACTGGGTATTCAAGACTTTGTAGTATTGGCAGCAGAGCTCTCTCTGTTTCCCCAAGAAAAAGAAAAGATTTTATTTAAAGTAAAGCAATATTATAGAAAAAGAAAGGAAAGTCAGCCTGTTAATTCCTTAACTGCAGGGTGTGTTTTTAAAAATCCAAAAGAGAAACCGGCGGGTTATCTAATTGAAAAATCTGGGGCTAAAGGGTTAATGGTTGGAGATGCCCAGGTGTCCACTAAACATGCCAATTTTATTATTAATCGAGGTTCAGCCACTGCTAATGATATATTAAAGCTAATTGAAAAAATTGAGAATATCGTAGAAAAAACCTTTGGTATAAAACTGGAGAGAGAGATTAAATTTGTTGGCCAATTACCAGGTTCAGGAACATTATGAAGGAGAAAAAAGGAATACCGAGGACAGTAAGGAAGAGCGATTCAGGAAATATAATTTATTTAGAATTTTGTTGCTTTATATTATTGTAGGTTTTTTAAGCTGGAACATTTTCTTTTTAGCTTTTACCTCTTCCTGGTTTGAAATAGCCAGAATTACTATTCATGGGAATGATTATCTGACTGGGGATACTATTGTAGAAACAGCTAAAATAGGAGGCTTTGACAATATTTTCCATTTTAACACCCAAAGAGCCAGTCAAAATTTTTTAAAGAATCCCTGGGTCAAAGAAGTCACTATAAAAAAGATATTGCCTAACCAATTAGATATTAATATTGAAGAGCGTAAACCAGGTGCCCTTATTTATGCCAATAACCATTATTATCTAGTTACGGAGGAGGGGATAATTCTCACTAAATTTGAACAGTTTAACAATATTTTTAAACAATACGTTGTAACCGGTCTGGATATTGGCAATAAAAAGCCTGGAGAGATCATCGAAAATCGGGAATATAGTGAAATAAGAAGTATCATTTACGCGCTGGATAATCTCTTTTCGGAGCAATTTTATAAAATTCAGATTATTTCAGAAGAAGAATTTTTGATATTTCACAGAAATAATAAAATAAAAGTAAGAATAGAAAATGGAGAGCAACTGATCAATGAATGGTATTTATTAGAATCAGCCCTCCAGAACATTAATCTGGAAGCAATGCCACTTCAGGAAATAAATATGAAGTATAAAGAAAGACTATTGCTAATTTTAGAAGACAAACAGTAATTCTTTACAATAAAAATATGCCAGATTGTTGTTAAATGAAAGCACCCGTATTACTTTAATTGCTCTAAAAAGTTAAACCAGTAAGTAATATAATAATTCTAATGGGGCAGATTAACTCAGATTGGTAAAAATATGGTTGGAATAAGAGAAGAGAAGGATTGTTTGATGTTGCTGATAGGAGGATATTTATGAAAGGCGAAATATTATTAGCAGGTTTGGATATTGGAACTAGCAAGACCAATGCTCTTATAGCTGAACTAAGAGGAGATTATAGCATCGATATCGTTGGAGTAGGCTCAGCCCCTTCCAGGGGGATTAAAAGGGGTGTTATCATTGATCTGGATCAGGCTGCCGACGCAGTTAGTGAATCAGTGAGCAAGGCTGAAAGAATGGCTGGTGTACAAATAGATTCTGCTGTGGTGGCAATAAATGGCAGCCATATATCTTCTTTTAACAGCCAGGGAGTAATAGCTATTTCCAAAGACCATCCTGATATAACAGAGGATGATATTAGCAAAGTAATTGAAGCGGCTCAAGCCGGGGTAATTGCACCTGATCGGGAGTTAATCCATATTTTACCCAGAGAATTTATATTAGATGGTCAGAAAGGTATATTAGATCCTTTGGGAATGGCTGGTTCCAGATTGGAAGGAAAAGTACACATAGTAACTGGATCATCGACAGCAATTCAAAATTTATTTAAATGTATGGAAATTACTGAAATAGAAGTGGATGAATTGATTTTTGGAAACTTAGCCTGCGGAAATGCTATATTGAATAAGACAGAAAAAGAATTAGGTGTCCTGCTCATTGATATGGGAGCCGGTTCCTCTGATGTATCTATTTTTATCAATGATAATATAGCTTATTCTTCTATCTTGCCTTTGGGTGGAATACAGGTTACCAATGATTTAGCCATTGGCTTAAAAACTACCATTGAAGAAGCCGAAAGGCTGAAGATTAAATACGGGAATGTATTGGAAAATTATATTTCGCCAGATGAGGTGATTGAAGTTACCAAGGGGGATAAATTAGCCAAAGAAAAGATACCCAAGAAGCTATTAGTGGATATTATGGAACCCAGAATACATGAAATTTTCAGCATAATTAAGGAAGAGTTAGAGAGATCAAATTGTTTAAATAACATTACGCAAGGGGTGGTAATAACAGGCGGTTGTGCTCTTTTGCCCGGTATTACTGATTTAGCCGGTAAAATATTTAAAATGAATGTACGTATTGGGAAACCCGATTATCAGGGGGCATTAAGTGATCTGGTTAATGACCCCAGATTATCTACAGAAATAGGATTACTTGATTATGCTTTGAAACAAGAGGCCGTGGGCTCTTCAAAAAGGAGTAGAAAAAAGAAGGGAACTTCTGTTTTCAGTAAAGCAATTAACTGGTTACGTGATTTCTTCTAATAAAATATTTTAAAAAGTTATTAGTTTAAGCTATACTACAAAAGGTTAATGAAGGAGGGTTAGTTTTGAAAAATATACCAGAAAAAGTTGGATCATTCGCCTATATTAAAGTTATTGGCGTAGGTGGTGGCGGCGGAAATGCGGTCAACCGAATGATTGAAGAAGGAATAAGTGGGGTAGAGTATATTTCTACTAACACAGATGCCCAGGTATTAGCTCTCTCCAATGCTGAACAGAAGATACAATTAGGTACCCGTATTACCATGGGATTAGGCAGCGGTTCTAATCCTGAAATTGGTAGAAAAGCAGCCGAGGAAGATAAGGATAAAATTGGTAAAGCATTAGAAGGGGCGGATATGGTCTTTATTACTGCTGGTATGGGAGGTGGCACTGGTACCGGTGGTAGTCCGGTTATTGCTCAGATTTCAAAAGAATTGGGAGCTTTGACGGTAGCAGTAGTAACTCTGCCTTTTTCTTTTGAAGGCATTAAGCGGAGGAAACAGGCTTTAGAGGGGATTGCTCTATTGAAAGAGCAAGTTGATACCCTAATAGTTATTCCCAATGACCGGTTATTGCAAATTATTGCCCAGGACACCCCGGTCCTGGAAGCTTTTAAAGTTGCCGATGAAATATTGCTCCATGGCATTCGAGGGATTTCAGAAATAGTTGTGGAACCAGGATTAATTAATGTTGATTTTGCTGATGTAAAGATGATTATGGAAAATGCAGGCACTGCCATAATGGGTATTGGCAGGGCAACCGGAGAAAATCGTGCTGCTGAAGCTGCCTTTAATGCTGTGAATAGTTCTTTATTAGGTACTAAAATAACCAATGCCAGGGGTATCTTGTTTAATATTTCTGGTGGGAAAAGTATGAGTCTTCATGAGGTAAATCAGGCGGCTGAAATAATTCAGGAAGCTGCCAATGTAGATGCTAATATTATTTTTGGTTCTGTGGTAAATGAAGCTCTTGGAGAAGAAATCCGGGTTACTGTTATCGCAACAGGTTTTGTGGATGCTTCCTCCGCAGAAGAAGATTATTCTAAAAAAAGAATCGAAAAACTGGAAACAATACAGGTAAAAGCAGAAAAAACTGGAGAAGAAAATTTAATAAGCGAAGAACCAATTCAGAATGATTTTAATTATGAAGACTTAGAAGTACCAACTTTTTTAAGAAAAAAAAGGTAAAATAGACATCAAATAAGGTATGATCATATACAAGTATGCCAGTATACCGTTTGCGTTCATTCGCAGTGACCAATTCATTTTGTCTTAAAAATTAAATATCCATTCCTGGTCATTGCGAGACAACCCCTATGCTTGAATTCTGGGCTGTCGTGGCAATCACATGCCGTGTT
>JAKPKS010000003.1 GCA_029553585.1 Candidatus Atribacteria bacterium
GAGTGTCAATCAAATAAAATCAGGGAATTTGATGCGTATTTAAAACCACTATAGTCTTTTCTAACCCGTAAGGTAGGTCTACCTAAAAAAAGAAGATTTTGGCAACAGAAAAAACTACCCACAAAAGTTTGACACAGACAAGTAAACCGGTTTTGTTGACTTCTAATTTGATATACTATATAATACTTTTGTTTCGGGGTGTAGCGCAGTTTGGCTAGCGCACCTGCTTTGGGAGCAGGGGGTCGGAGGTTCAAATCCTCTCACCCCGACCATGAGCGGGAATAGCTCAGTTGGTAGAGCACTAGCCTTCCAAGCTGGTTGTCGCGGGTTCGAGACCCGTTTCCCGCTCCATTTCATCTTAAAAATTAGCATAGTTGCGCCTGTAGCTCAATAGGATAGAGCAACGGACTTCTAATCCGTAGGCTGAGGGTTCGACTCCCCCCAGGCGCGCCATATGAGGAAATTCAGTATGCATCTGATGGTGGGCGTAGCTCAGTCCGGTTAGAGCACTGGATTGTGGCTCCAGTGGTCGTGGGTTCGAATCCCATCGCTCACCCCATTTTCTGGAGCGCTCGTAGCTCAATTGGACAGAGCTGTGGACTTCGGATCCAAGGGTTGGGGGTTCGAATCCCTCCGAGCGCGCTTTTATGTTGACAAATATAATTTTTAGTATATTGTATTATTTGTGGTATAACAAAAAGAAGGTTTTTGTTCACAGTTTTTCATTTTTGATATTACGCAAAACAAAAGCCAACATTGCGCATAAGTACTATGTTATGTTCCATACTAAAGTATGGTATCTGATTGTTTTAATGGGGTTTCAGGGGATTCTCCCCTGGCTATATTCTGGGCCGTTAGCTCAGTTGGCAGAGCACCTGACTTTTAATCAGGGTGTCACAGGTCCGAATCCTGTACGGCCCACCACTATTTTTTAAATTGCGAGGGTGGTGGAACTGGTAGACACGCTGGATTTAGGATCCAGTGGGTAACTCCATGCGGGTTCGAGTCCCGCCTCTCGCACCAGTATTGAACTTTATTGATAAAATATTAAAAAAGATGTTTCTTAAAAAATCTAAAGAAAATAAGTCAGGCTAAAAAATAATGATGCAAAAAATTTAACCGCAAAGAATATTTGCGGTTTTATTTTGCAGATTGGTAGCCTGGGAGGAAAAAACATGGTAAATATTGAAAAGGGTAAAAGAGAAAAAAATAAAATCGAAATCAAAATTACTGTCGATGCTGAAAAGACAAACGGGATATTTAAGGATACTTATCGCCAGCTTGCCCAAAGGGTAAAGGTTCCCGGCTTTCGTGCTGGTAGAATCCCTGATAATATATTGGAAATGAATTTAGGGGTTGAATATATAAACCACCAGGTTGCCGAGAAACTTATTGAAGATAGCTATAGCAAGGTGATTGAAGAAAGCGAACTGGAACCAATCGATGTGCCTAAAGCTGACCTGGTGCAGATTGAAAGAGGAAAGCCGTTTATTTATAAAATGGTTGTAGAGGTAAAACCGGAGTTTGATATTCCTTCTCTTGATGATATTTCTATTGATAGAGAGAAACCCATTGTAACAGAAAAAGAAGTTGAAGAAGAACTGGAAAAAATCAGGGAAAGCCATGCTAAGTTAAATCCAGTAGAAGGCAGGGAAGCGAAAACAGGTGATTTTTTAGTAGTTGATTTTGAAGCTTATCTTGATGGAAAACCTTTGGAAGGTACCAGGGGTGAGAAACAGCTCATACACCTTGGGGAAAGAATACTGCCAGAATTCATGGATAATCTACAGGGAGTAAAACCAGGCGAAGAAAGAGAAATAGAGGTAAAGATTCCCGAAAGCAATGAAGATAAAAAGATTGCAGGCAAGGCAGTAAACTATAAAGTAAAGGTGTCAGAAATAAAAGAAAAGGAATTGCCGGAACTTAATGATGATTTTGCTAAAAGCATTGGCAATTATCAAAAACTTTCTGATTTAAAAGAACATGTGGAGAAACAGTTAAATGAGGCAGCGAAGTATGAATCAGAAAGAGATTTTAAAGACTTATTAATGGAAAAAGTTTCGGAAAAATTTCATTTTGAAATTCCGGAAGTATTAATTAAAAATCAGTTAGAAAATATGATGAAAAATTTAGAAGAAGACCTGAAAGCAAGAAATATGGCCATGGCGGATTACTATAAAATAATCAAAGCCGATGAAGAGAAGGTCAGGAACGAATATCGTATAATAGCTGAAAAACAGATAAAAAAAGAGCTGATTATTGACAAAATAATTCAAGATGATAAAATAACTGCTACTGAAGAAGAGGTCAATAAAAAGATTGACGAAATTGCAGAAAGTACTAATCAGAAACCATTAAAGGTAAGGGCAATGTTCGAAAAAAATAAAACCCTGGATAATCTTAAAGAACAGATTAAAAGGGATAAAGCGATTGATAAATTATCTGAAATGGTAAAAATTACAGAAAAATAAAGGAGATTTAATTATGTATTTAGTACCAATTGTAGTGGAAAAGACTCCTCAGGGAGAAAGATCCTATGATATATACTCACGATTATTAAAAGAAAGAATTGTGTTTTTGGGTAGTCCCATTGATGATCAGACTGCTAATATTATTATTGCACAGCTTCTATTTCTGGAAGCCAGTGAACCCGAAAAAGATATTCATATTTATATTAACAGTCCCGGTGGTATGGTCAGTTCTACTATAGCTATCTATGATACCATTCAATATCTTAAATCTGATGTTACCACCACCTGTTTAGGAATGGCAGCCAGCGGCGCAGCACTGATACTTGCTTCCGGTACCGCCGGTAAGAGGTTTTCACTGCCTAATTCCAGGATTATGCTGCATCAGCCTTTAGGTGGTGCTCAGGGACAGGTCTCAGATATTGAGATACAGACCAAAGAATTGTTACGTATTAAGAAAAAGATAAATGAGATACTGGCTCATCATACCAATCAACCCTTGGAAAGGATTGAAAAAGATACCGACCGGGATTTCTATATGACCGGTGAAGAAGCTAAAGAATACGGGGTAGTTGATGAAGTAATCACCAAACGTAGCGATATTAAGAAACTGTAAGCAGAGGTTTTCATTATGAAATGTTCATTTTGTGGAAAAGATCAGATAGAGGTTGGAAAAATAGTTTCAGGTCCCAATGGGGTCAATATCTGCGCAGAGTGCATTCAGGTTTGTAATTACATTCTGAAGGAAGAAAACCTTAAAAAAAATAATAAAGGGTTTTCCTTTAAAAATATTCCTACTCCGGCAGCCATAAAGAATTTTTTAGATCAGTATGTCATTGAACAGGATAGGGCTAAAAAGATACTATCTGTGGCTGTCTATAATCATTATCAAAGAATCAAGCACAATCTGCAAAAAAAAGAGGAAAAAACTCAAAAAAAACTTAAAAAAGACTTTGTTGAATTAGATAAGAGTAATATCTTAATTTTGGGTCCCAGTGGCTGTGGCAAAACACTTTTAGCAAAAACCTTAGCTAAAAAATTGGAAGTGCCTTTTGCTATTGCAGATGCTACCACTCTTACCGAGGCGGGTTATGTGGGAGATGATGTGGAAAACGTTTTACTGAAACTATACCATGCCGCAGAGGAAGACCTGGACAGAGCGCAGATGGGCATAATCTATATCGATGAGATTGACAAAATAGCCCGAAAATCTGAAAATCCCTCTATTACACGTGATGTATCCGGAGAAGGGGTACAACAGGCTTTGTTAAAAATATTGGAGGGTACTGTGGCTACTATGCCCTATCAGGGAGGAAGGAAACATCCCCACCAGAAAAATATTGATATCGAGACAACACAGATATTGTTCATCTGTGGCGGTTCTTTTGATGGATTGGAAAATATCATTAAAAGTCGTCTGCAATCACACAATATTGGTTTTAATGCCGATATAATGAATAATCGGCTTTCAGAGCAAAAAGATAATATTCTGAAAAAAGTACTACCGGAAGACTTGATTAAATATGGCTTGATTCCTGAATTGGTGGGCAGACTTACTATTATTGCGCCTATTGATGATCTGGATGAAAAAGCCCTGATGGATATTTTGGTTAAACCTAAAAATGCCCTCACTTTACAATACAAACAGATTTTTCAGAATCAGGGTGTGGAATTAAAATTCACCGATTCTGCACTGAAAGCAGTGGTAAAAAAGGCATTGAGCAGAAAAACAGGAGCAAGAGGGCTAAGGTCTATCATTGAAGAGGCGATGCTTGATATTATGTATGAAGTTCCATCGCTTAATAATATTAAAGAATGCACCATAACCGATAAGGTTATCGAAAATAATGAAATGCCATTACCACTCTGTACCGAAAAAAAAACAGATTAAGGAAACTGCCTGATGTTTCTAATATTTGCTTGACACCAATAAAAAACAATAGTAATATAACAAATAAATATTTCGGCGTTGAAGGGATTTAGTAGACAAAATCAATTTATAACAGGTTTTATCGAATGTCTTCCTGGAGCCTTATACTGAAACAGAAGTAAGTTTCAACGGCAGTACCGTTAACACTATTTGAGTGCCAGTTCTTGGGATATGATTTACCAAAGGCTGGAATTAAGGTGGTACCACGAACCCTTTTCGTCCTTAAAGAAAGAGGATGAAAAGGGTTTTTTATTTTCTATCCTTGTTATAAAATAATTTTAATATTTGTATTTATTATTTATAGATTTTAAAAAAAATTATATTTAAGGGAACTGTTATGAATAATAGTCAAAATAAACAAAGTGAATTAGCATCGGTTTATAATCCTAAAGAGGCTGAAAGCCACTGGTATCAATACTGGCTTGACCATAACCTTTTTCAGGCTGGTAATGACAAAAAAAAGCAGAATAACTATTCTATAGTGATGCCCCCACCCAATATCACCGGGTCTCTGCATATCGGCCATGCCCTGAATAATACCCTGCAGGATATTGTCATTCGCTGGAAAAGAATGCAGGGTTATAATGTACTATGGCTTCCAGGTACTGACCATGCCGGTATTGCCACACAGAATGTGGTAGAAAGGGAAATAGCTAAAGAAGGAAAGACCAGATACGATTTAGGCCGTGAAAAATTTATAGAGCGTGCTTGGCAATGGCGTGAGGAGTACGGTTCCAATATATTGAACCAGCTGAAAAAAATGGGCTGTTCCTGTGATTGGTCCCGTTTAAGATTTACCCTCGATGATGGGTTGTCAAAAGCGGTAAGAAAAGTATTTGTTACACTGTTTAAGGAAGGGTTTATCTATCGTTCCAATTATGTTATTAACTGGTGTCCCCGTTGCCAGACTGCCCTGGCAGATATTGAGGTAGAACAAAGAGAGGAAAAATCAAAGTTATATTATATTAAATACCCTTTAAAGGAATCGACCGGTGAATTTATTACTGTAGCCACTACCAGACCGGAAACTATGTTAGGGGATAGCGCGGTAGCTGTAAACCCCAAAGACAAGAGATACCAGAATTATATTGGCAAAATTGCCATATTGCCGTTGGTAGGGCGAGAATTACCCGTTATAGCTGACAGGTATGTTGACCCGGAATTTGGCACCGGTGCTGTAAAAATCACCCCGGCTCATGATTTAAATGATTTTGAATTAGCTCGGAGACATAACCTGAAAGAAATAAATATCTTAAAAGATGATGGTATTACAAATCAGGAAGCCGGTAACTATGCCGGACTCTCGGTTCAGGAAGCCAGAGCTAAGGTACTTGCTGATCTGGAAGCTCAGGGGTATCTCGAAAAGGTTGAGGATTACACCCATTCTTTAGGCCATTGTTATCGTTGTGACACAGTAATCGAACCTTATTTATCTAAACAATGGTTTGTTAAAATGAAAGATTTGGCTGCTCCAGCCATCAAAGCTGTTCAGAATAAGCAGACTAAGTTTGTTCCGGAAAGATGGTCTAAGGTTTATTTTGAATGGATGCGTGATATTAAAGACTGGTGTATCTCAAGACAATTGTGGTGGGGTCATCGTATCCCGGTATGGTATTGCCAGGATTGCGAAGAATATATTGTGGATATGGAAGATCCAAAGGAATGCCATAAATGCCATAGTAAAAATATAATACAGGATAAAGATGTACTGGATACCTGGTTCAGTTCAGCTTTATGGCCCTTTTCCACCATGGGCTGGCCAGAACATACAGCAGATTTAAAAGATTTTTATCCTACCGATTTATTAGTTACCGGGTTTGATATTATTTTTTTCTGGGTAGCTCGTATGATGGTAATGGGACTTAAGTTTATGGACGAAGTTCCTTTTAAAGAGGTATTTATTAATCCCCTGATTAAAGATATTGAGGGAAAGAAGATGAGCAAATCCAGAGGTAATGTAATAGACCCCTTATTGGTGATTGAACAATATGGTGCAGATGCCCTGCGCATGACACTCGCCTCTTTGACCATACAGGCCAATTATATACGTTTATCAACAGAAAAGATTGAAACATTCCGTAATTTTACCAACAAACTCTGGAATGTTACCCGTTTTACCTTGACCAATTTGTCTGATTTTACTCCCTATTCTTTAAAAGAAGAGGAATTAGAATTTAATCTCTTTGACCAATGGATTTTAGGACAATTAAATGACTGTATCCGAAAGGTTACTGAATATCTGAATCACTACCAATTCAGTGATGCTGCTATGGCTATCTATGAATTTACCTGGAATTATTTTTGTGATTGGTATGTAGAGCTGGTTAAAGAAATACTGTATCAGCAAGAGGACAGTAATAAGAAAAAGACTGCTCAATATGTACTCTGGTATGTACTGGAACATATTTTAAGATTATTACATCCCTTTATGCCTTTTATCTCAGAAGAGATATGGCAAAAAATTCCCCACAAAGGGATAAG
>JAKPKS010000285.1 GCA_029553585.1 Candidatus Atribacteria bacterium
ATTTTAGTTGAACCACGGGTGTATTGTACATCCGTGGTTTTTTTATTTTATTTTTATTTTTTAACAAAGGGGGTGTGAAGATATTAATGAGATTAGTGAAAGTTAGAAAAAATGTAAGCAGGTGAGGCAGATTAAGATGATTGAGGATTTTTAAAGAATAATAAATATAAGAAAAATATGTGAATAAAGAAAGGAATTAAAATGAAAAAAAATGATTATAGAGTGTCGGTAAATATAACGGTAATGGTGTTATTAGTTCTTGGAATTGTATTGTTAACTGCTTCTGGCATCTCGGCTGCACCATTGAGAATAGGTATAGCCCAGATTGTAGCCCATCCAGCTCTGGATGACTGTCGTGATGGCTTTATTGCCGGTATGGAAAAAGCCGGCTATGTAACCGGTAGTGATGTAGTATATGACTTGCAGGATGCCCAGGGAGAAATGAGTAATGCCATAGCCATAGCGCAGAAGTATAAGGATGACAAAGCTGATCTGATAGTTGCTATTGCAACACCTATTGCGCAGGCTGCGGCACAGGTGACCTCAGATATACCCATAATAATCGGAGCTATAACTGATCCGATAGAAGCAAATATTGCTAAAAGCTGGGAAAGTTCAGGCAATAATGTTACCGGTATGTCAGATGCTGCCCCCAACAAAACACAGATAGAGCTGATCCGCCGCTTCTTACCTGAAGCAAAACGAGTCGGTACTATCTACAATGCCGGTGAGGCAAATTCCGTTGTACAAATTGAAGAAGCCCGCAAGGTATGCAAAGAGCTTGGGCTGGAGCTGGTAGAGGTAACTGCCAGTAATTCCAATGAGGTAATAACTGCGGCACAATCACTGGCAGGCAGATGTGATGTATTCTACATTGTGACTGATAATGTGGCTGTTTCTGCCCTGAGCTCCATTATCAAGGTATCGTTAGATGAAAAAATTCCCGTGGTGGTAGCTGATCCTCCTTCAGTGCTAAATGGAGCCCTGACTTCTTATGGTATAGACTATTATTCTCTGGGTGAAAGGTGTGCTCAGAAGGCGATAGAGGTCTTGGATGGCAAGTCCCCCTCTGAGGTGCCTATAGGCAAATTAGAACAGTCTGAAGATTTAACATTTATTATCAATATGGATAATGCGAACGAGCTGGACCTCTCCATCCCGCAGGACCTGCTGAAAGAGGCAGACTCTATTGTTTTGGCTGGTACTGTCTGGAACAGGGATAAATAGTAGTAAATGATAGTAAGTAAGTAGAATAACAAAAAAAGGGAGAGTGAGCGTATGCTCACCTCCCTTTTTAAAATCATTCTGGCTATAGTTATTATCAGATTATATTTAATGAACAATAAATTCCAGTTGGTAAAATTTTTTAGTCTCTGTAGACCAATGATCTTACTAAATCAATTTATTGAAAATCTGCAATCATTTTTTTTAATTCATTAATTTTCTTTTCTGCTTCTATTTCTCCCTCTCTGATAATAGCTAACCGTTCCTTCTTCTTCAGAAAGTAAGATACCTCTCCCTGATACTGGGGCTTGAGAACCAGATCAGCGTCTCTGAGGGCCAAATTAGTTAGATCTTCTATCATGATATCTACACTTCGTTCTATTATAGATATGACATTATTGGGGTCTTTCTTTTCACCGGTAATATCCTGCAAACTCACCGCGATTACTATGTCGGCACCCATTTCACGTACTACATCAACCGGAACAGGGTCTTTTAAAGCACCATCCACTAAAATCCTGCCGTCATATTCAAAAGGGTAGAATACTCCCGGAATAGAGATAGAGGCAGCAATGGCATTGGAGACCTTTCCACTGTCTATAATTATCTTTTCACCGGTAATCAGATCAGTAGCAACTGCCTTGAAAGGAATCTTCACATCATATTCAAAATGCGCCCAGTGGGATAGCTCATCGAACTTATCTCTAATGGCGGTAGTGGAGAAAAGGCCTCTGGGCCAGCTGGGATTGGTAATAATTTTGGGTAGATTGAAGGAGATCCCGATTTTTTTACTATCTTTGTCTTCTTCAAGTTCAAAGGTAACATCTTTAAAGGAGATGTATTTGGTGAAGTTTTCTTCCAGAACATAATCTTCTATCTTTTTTAAATCAAACCCGAGGGCATAAAAAGCTCCTACCAAACTGCCTACACTGGTACCGGCAATATAATCGATCTTGATTCCTTCCCTTTCCAGAACATTCAAGACCCCCAAATGGGCAAAGCCACGAGGTCCTCCTCCACCTAAAGCCAGACCAATTTTAGGTTCA
>JAKPKS010000001.1 GCA_029553585.1 Candidatus Atribacteria bacterium
GTATCTCAACAAAATAGTCCTGTGTCACGATATAGAAGAAAATGAGCCGGTTTATGAAAGCACCTCTTTCTATACCTGGGATGAGAAGGTGGTTTGCTGGATAAATTTTAATTATTCTTCCGGTACTGACTCTGCCATCACCTGGGAATGGGAAGACCCCAATGGAAATATTTATCATAAAGGGGATACGGAAATAGAAGCCGGCAATTATCAGAATTATCGCACCTGGTACTGGATAGGAATCAGGGATAAATATGCACTCAATCTACCTGGTACCTGGAAGGCAAGAGTGTATATAGATGGTCTCTTACTTGCTGAAAAGGATTTCACCATCAGATAAATAAGCTCTGCAAGTAGACTCTATATCTTGCAAGCATACTGTAAAAGATAAGGCTTGTACCAAAGACTAAATTAATTTTCTTTATAAGCAGTAGATACTGATTGGAAAATTCAGGGTAAGACTAATCTAAGATTTCGATTTGAGGCAATTGATTATCCTTTTTAAATTGTTTTGACTTAATTTCTTTCAGTATACTGATTGTCATAATAGTTGCAAATATAAAAGTAAATAAGTCTGCAAAAGGTTGGCTCATTTGTATGCCCACAAGACCAAACTGCTTACGCAAAAGCAGGATAGTGGGAAAGAAAAAAAGTCCTTGCCTGGATATAGAAACCAAGGCAGCTCTGGTACCCCTACCAATATTTTGTAAAAACATGTTGGAAGTGATAATCCCAGCTGATAAAGGAATGGCTAAACATTGGAATTGAAGAGCACGTGCACCAATTGTGATCAATTCCAGATCTTCTTTACGAAAGAGTTTGATTATTTGTGGGGCAAGGATAAAACCTGCCATACCCAATAAAGTAAAAAGTATGGCTATTTCTTTTACACAGAACCAAAAAGCTTTGAGCACCCGATCATAATATTTAGCGCCATAATTAAACCCACATACTGGTTGGAAGCCCTGGCCAAATCCACGTGCAGCTGAAACTAAAAACTGGTAAATTCGGGTTACAATAGAAATAGCTGCTACTGCAGCATCTCCGAATGAGCCTGTGGCAAAGTTAAGATAAATCATAGCTGCGCTGGATAAAAATTGACGATAAAAAGAAGGAAGACCATCCCGAAAAATTGTTTTATAGATTTTCACAGTAGGACTAAAGTTTTGAAACTTTATACGAATGTTTTCGCCTACTCTACAATTCCAAAGTAATAATGAAAAACTAATAAACTGGCTAATTATGGTAGATAGAGAAGCACCACTAATACCCATTTCCAGTTTAAATATAAAGATAGGATCTAGTATAATATTGAGGATGCCTCCTAATCCAATTCCAATTGCTGCATAATAAGCACTACCTTGGTAACGTAAAATCTGGTTTAAGACTAATGAAGAAACCATAAAGGGCATACCAATAAGAATATAGCGAACATAGTCTTTTGCGAATGGAGCAATAGTATGAGTAGCTCCCAGTGCATATACTAAGCGATCAAGGTAGATAGTACCCAACACAGATAATGCAATGCTTAAAGCAAAGGATGTAAAAAAACCAGTAGCGGCTACCTTTGATGCCAATGATTTATTCTTTTGACCTAAAAGTCGTGAGATGTAATTTCCTGAACCTGCGCCAAAAGTAAATCCAATTGCCTGAATAATAGACATTAAAGAAAAAGCAACCCCCACCGCACCAGAGGCGCTAGTACTAATCTTGCTGACAAAAAAAGTATCTGCCATATTATAAATTGACGAGATTAACATACTGATAATAGTCGGTATAGCCAGAGACCAGATAAGGGGTTCTACTGGTTTCTGCGTCATCATTCTAAATTTTTCATCAGCGGTCATTGTATGGTTCAATTGAGTATCCCATGTATAAATTAAAGCAAACCCAAGGCCAAAAATTAATACTTTGGTCTAATATACATTTTCATTTAAAACAATAATTTTTGGTTAAATAGACTTAGCAGCTAATCCAGTGTAATTATTGATGGCTCAACAATGGTAATTAATGTAAAAATCTAAAGCTAATTTATAAAAAATACTTTTATTGGCTTAAGGGCATTTCTGAAAAGACTCATCTAATTTGCTAAGCTGTGTTGCCGTCTCTTCATTCTCCACTTTCAGGTGTTCATTACTAATTTGCTCCCTGATACCTATAAAAAGGATAATAGCAAGCATTAAAGAAAAAGCATTGGCTATAGGCTGGGCATAAATAAAACCGGCAAATCCAAAATATTTATTTAGAATGAAAAGGGTGGGTGCATAAAATATGCCCTGTCTGACTAAGGCTAAAATCAAGGCAGGTTTCCCTTTTCCCAGTGCCTGGAAACTGACTCTAATTAAAAACTGTATACCAGCAAAGGGTAGAGAAATCATCATAGCCCTCATAATCTGAGTA
>JAKPKS010000029.1 GCA_029553585.1 Candidatus Atribacteria bacterium
ATCCCCTATTATGAGCGCATAGACTGATGGGTCCTCTTTATTGATTATTCTCATAGCATCAATTAGGTATTGCACACCTTTTTGCTTTTCTAATCGGCCTATAAATCCCACAATCTTCTCATTTCCAGTAAGGCCTGGCAGACCTGCCTCTGATAAAAATTCCTTTTTTTGCACTGAATTATTCTCTTCTTCTATTTCAATCCCGTTATTAATTACTTTAATCTGATCACCATCTATTCCATATTTCTTACCAAGCAAATCTTTACCTCTTTCAGTATTACTGATAATGAGATCAGCTAACTTAATAGTGCTTTTATCTAAAAGATTCCTAAAGAAAGAACGGTTAATCTCAACATTTCTCTGGCCGGAAATAATGGCCGGTACTCTCATCAATTTACCAAAAATACGCACCAGAATATTATCGAAGAATAGAAAACTCTCAATGATGTCAGGCTTAAACTCCTTGATTAGGGAAATCAGTTGGCAGAGTTTATAAAATCTCCATTTCTTATCTACCTTAAGGCAGGCAGTTTTTACTCCCTTTCCTCTTAATTTTTCCAATAAACCTTCCTGCAAATCGTCTTTAATAGTAATCACCATGGTATCAAAATGCTCTTTATCTATCCTTTTGGCTAATTCTATAAGAATCTTTTCGGTACCGCACAATTTTGAAGTAGTAGTTAGGTACATTACTTTAATCTTGTCTTTCATCTGTCTTACCGTTTTTCAAACATTTTGACATCTGTTGTTTGAATTATCTCTTTTTATTAATTCTTTAAATAGTTTTTCATATTCATTAATTGCTCTTTCCACTGAAAAGTACTTTGCCCGGCTGATTAGGAGTTCTTTTTCTGTAGGTGTTTTTAGAGAATCAGAGATTGCCTCAGCTAATTTAGCAATATCACCTACCGGCACCAATTTACCATACTTTCCACCTTCTAATATTTCATAAGGACCACCCGGGCAATCTGTACTGACTACCGTAGTCCCGCAAGCCATAGCTTCTATCAATACATTGGGGAGTCCTTCACATTTAGATGACAATACAAAGACA
>JAKPKS010000030.1 GCA_029553585.1 Candidatus Atribacteria bacterium
GAAATTGCACAGCCAAAAGTAGCACTACTCAATATTGGTGAAGAGGCAACTAAAGGAAATAGACTAACAAGGGAGGCATATCCACTTCTGGATGGAAGGGATGACCTTAATTTTATGGGCAATATTGAGGGTAGAGATATCTTTTTGGGTATAGCAGACGTAATTGTCTGTGATGGATTTATAGGAAATATTGTCCTGAAAACTGCAGAAGGGTTATCCAATATGTTTATGACTGATTTTAAACTAAGCATCTTAAGAAGCCTTCCTGAAGACAGTACTACTAAGCTGTTAAAAGAGAGGTTTAGCGATTATGCCAGCAGACGAAATTATAAAACCTATGGTGGCGCACCATTATTGGGAGTAAATGGATTATGCTTCATCTGCCATGGCCGGTCTAAGGCAGAAGCAATTAAAAATGCTCTACATAGTGCCTCTAAATTTGTGGAAAATAAGGGACTTGAACACTTAAAAGCGCTTGCTCTTCATTAAAAGATACGACCTAAAATAAAGCCTAATAGTATCCCGATGAGAAATATAGTGGTGATAATACGGGCATCTTTAACCATACCCATTCCTTTAAAGCGTATTACTATTAAAGTAACAAAATAGGCTGTAACATTTAAAGTTACAAAAATTGGCCAGGTGATAATATGGGCGATCATGGGTCCAATATAGGGAATTGATTTAATGATAACCAGGAGATATGTAAACATATTACTGAATAATTCAATAATGATTCCTAATAGAGCTATAACCACTGTAATCAGGAAGGCATCTATATCGGTATACCTGAAAAGATAATATATTACCATTAAGAGAAGGGCTGCAAAGAGAAAATGCAAGGCTGACATCTGTGTTTTTTTAGGGATTTCTGGTTTAAATTCCTGACTGAAAGATACCTTTTTATTTAATTTTTCATTTTTCTTATTCATTTTAACAATTTGTAAAAATTCTATATTTGAAATTATTAATTTATCATTTAGAATAGTAGTAAGAACTGACTAAACTTTCTTTATCTGCTATCATATAGAAATAAGCTATCCCCTGTCAAATATTTATAATCAGCTCTTGAGGCAGCAAAAAAAGGTTATTTCATGCCCCTAGGACGATAATATTTATCAGCATAACCTATGAATTCTATTTTTAAAGGAATATGATGATAGTTCAAATAAGGGTAGCAAAGTTAGAAAATCAATTTTTAGGATAGACCACACC
>JAKPKS010000055.1 GCA_029553585.1 Candidatus Atribacteria bacterium
TCTGGGTTTTATTATTAGCGTTCATATTTACTATCTAGTGTTAAATATTATTCTGCTATATATTTTCCGTTATTCCTGTATACTACGATTTTTTCTAATAGAATAAAGAAAGAACGCAAAAGCTCCTGACTGTACTGCTACAGAAAAAATGACCATATATTGAATTCCTACTTTATCATACAGTAGACCAATTATGGCACTTCCTACAAACCAGCAAAGTCCGAAAATCATATTAAATAATCCAAAGGCGCTGGCTCTTTTATCAGAAAATACACTGTCAGATATTGCTGCTTTCAATATTGATTCCTGCGTACCAACGCTAATTCCCCATAAAGCCATTCCGAACATAATAAGCCAAAAATGCCCCAAAAAAACCAATGGTGCTGTAAAAATCTCCACAAAAAATAAAAAAGATAAAGATTTTAGGCCAATTTTGTCATAAATAAAACCAAAAACTACCGCAGCTGCTGCATCTATGGCCATGGCACCAGCATAAAGCAAAGGGATTGCTTCTTCAGTAAAAGTTCCTGCTTTTTTCAAATAAAGGCCAATAAGTGGGAAATCCGTAATTCCCAATGCCATAAGTCCAGCAGCTATTACTACTATCCAATACTGATAGGAATATCCCTTTTCAGATATCTTAGGCATCTCTGTTTTTATTTCAAAGTGCTCTGGATGAGGAAATAAAAATCTGGCTAAGATAGTCACCAGGATTGCCATGCCAGCAGGTATAAAAAGATATAATAAACCGGTGCGATAAGTCTCTAACTCAGAATTGGTTCTGGTAGTAAAAAGTAGAATAGAAAATAAAGCAGGACCAAGGAATGCCCCTAACTGATCCATAGCCTCATGCAGCCCAAAACCAAAACCGCTACCAGTCTTTTTTGAGGCAAAAGAAATGACTGCATCTACTGCCGGTTTTCGTATTGCTTTTCCAACTCTTTCCAAAAAGATAAAAACAATAGCTAATTTCCAGCTGGTCAGTAAACCAATCATAGGCAAAGAACATAACTGTACTATATAACCTACAATAATTATAATCCAATATTTTTTTGTTTTATCAGCAATGGTTCCGGAAATAAAGCGAAGTGCATAGCCTACAAATTCTCCCATTCCAGCTGCAAAACCCAAAGCAAAGGCGCTGGTGCCTAAAAAGACCAGATATTGACCTACAACACTGCGCCCTCCCTCGTAATTCATATCGGCAAAAAGACTTACCATACCAGTAAGAATAATGAAATAAATTGCTGTTTTTTTTGTTAATTCAAGTGCTTTTGAGTTAATGGCTTATCTTCTTTTTACTTTTTATGATTAATAAAGTAGATATATACTCTTTTATGTAATTTAAAGATGAGTTTGTTTTTCAAATATTTTTTTTGCGTCGTGATTAATTGCTTTAGAAAATTAATTACCTTTTTGTATTTTACCACTTTTTTTGCTTTTATAGATAGAAACTTCCGATTCAATTTTGGGAAGGGTTTTTAGTTTAAATAGGAAAGGAGGTGTCAGTATGCCAGTATTAGTAGTACCCTATGATTCAACCTTGCAATTGAGGTTGATCGCCGGAACTAATCCTGAAACGGGTAAGGCAATTATCCGTACTAAGAGTTTTAACCGGGTTAAGGAATCGGCTGAAGAACAGGATGTGTTTGATACTGCCAATCAATTATTCAGCCTGCAGAAATATAACCTGGACGAAATCAGGCTGAACAAAGCTTGCCAGCTTACCGATTAGTAAAAAATGGCTAAACAATAAGACTGAAT
>JAKPKS010000057.1 GCA_029553585.1 Candidatus Atribacteria bacterium
TGTTAGTGTTAACTCTAATTAGTGGAGCTGCTCTATCTCAGGAAAAAGTAATTAAAATTGGTACATTATTTCCCCTGACCGGCTCCTGTGCTTTGGCTGGAAGTCGTTGTAAGGCGGCGGTGGAAGCAGCGGCAGAAGTTATCAATAATGCTCATCCCGACATTCAGGTCCCATTGGCAGTACAGGAAGGACTACTGGGTGGCTATAAAATCGTTTTAGTGCATGCTGACCATCAGGGAAAACCTGATATTGCCAAGGCCGAAGCAGAGAGATTATTTAACCAGGAAAAGGTCTATACCATTGTAGGCTGCTATAACAGCGCCTGTACTGCTCCGGCAAGCTTAGTGGCAGAGAGGGAAGGCAAAATATTTATGTGCGGCTGTTCCAGTTCTGCTGCTTTAACAGAACGTGGTTTAGAGTATTTCTTTAGAATGGCACCTACCGATCAGACTGAATCTCTGGAATTCTGCGAGGTTATGGAATGGATGAATGAAGCAAAGGGAGCCAATTTAAAGACCATTGGTATTATCTATGAAAATACTGAGTTTGGCAAACATGCTGCTGATGAAGGAAAAGCAGCAGCCGCTGCAGCTGGTTTTGAGGTAGTGGCTGATGTACCTTTCAGCCCCGGTGCCACCAATATGAATAGTGAGGTTCAGACTTTGAAAGCCAAGAATCCTGATGTAGTATTTGGTGCCTGCCTGGGAGGAGATTATTCACTCTGGGTCAGAACTATGAAGCAGGTGGATTGGCTGCCCAAGATGTGCCTGAACTATTGTACCGGATATCAAGATCCGGTAATAACTCAGCAATTAGGAGATGATGCCAATTACTTTATGGGCGGAACCGGTTATGCCCCTGAATTTGCTGACCTGATGCCTGCTGTTGCTGCTGTGGAAAAGATTTATGAAAAAATGGTTGAAGTGCCATTTGACAGTGACTCCATTCAGGAGGCAGTTGCTACCCTTATTTTAGCTCAGGCTATTGAGAAAGCCGGTACTCTTGATTATGATACTGTTCGAGATACTTTATATGCCAATGAATGGGATTCCCCCTTATCGATGGGTGGTAAAGTAGCCTTTGTTCCTGGCGGACAGAATGCCAAAGCTATGAGCATGATTACCCAATTGCAGGGTGGAGAATACAAGCGGGTTTATCCTGTCGCTTTAGCTACCAATGAGGTAATATTCCCCATGATTCCCTGGAATAAACGTTAAGTTACTGGAAAGATGTAAAGAAATACAGGCATAAAATAGTAAAAATAATCTGACCATCATGGCAGTAAATATTTTCCCTCCCGCTGCCATGATGGGGTTGATAAAGAAGGAGACTGTCTCTATGTTTTTTCAGATAGCTATTGATGGATTATTAACGGGTATGGTTTATGCGCTGGTTGCCTCAGGATTAAGCCTCATCTGGGGTGTAATGGATGTGCTTAACTTTGCCCATGGGGAATATCTGATGTTCGGTATGTATGTTAGTTATTGGTTAGGGTTTTTAATGAATATTGACCCACTCATCTCTTGGATAGCCTCCGGGATATTCTGCTTTCTTCTGGGTGTCCTGACCTATAAATTAATTATTCAGCACTGTCTGACCGGTCCTCCCCTATCGGCTCTACTGGCTACCTTTGGGTTATCTATGATGTTGAAGAACTTTGCTTTAAATAGATTCTCTCCCAATTTTCGTATACTGACCGGTACTCTGTTAGACGGAAAAAGAATTATCCTGGGTAATATAGTCTTACCCCTCCCTCAACTGGTTACCAGTATTTTTGCCCTGGTGGTAGTATTTATAATCTATTATATTATTAAGCGTACCCGTTTGGGCTGGGCGATTCAAGCCACTGCTATGGATAAAGCTGCCGCCGAGTTAATGGGCATCAATACCGAGAGAATTTTTCTACTCGTCTTTGGTTTAGGGGGTCTCTGTGTCGGTATTGCTGGCGGGTTACTGCCCTCCTATCTCGCTGTTCATCCCGAAGTTGGCGGATTGTTTGGTTTGATAGCTTTCGTCTGTGTGGCTATGGGTGGATTTGGAAGTATACCCGGAGCATTATTGGCTGCCTTACTGATAGGATTGGTGGAAGCATTAAGCGGCTTCTATATTGCACCAGTATTTAAGTATGTGGCTGTTTTTGGCTTATATTTGTTGGTGGTTATGTTAAGACCTAAAGGATTATTCGGGTGGTAGTACATGGTAAAAGAGAACAGTAAAAAAAAGGATTTATTGTGGTATTTTGTGATTGTCATATTGGCTTTGATTCCCTTTATCCCACAGGTAGCGGCCAATAGCTTTACTCAGCACGTTTTTATTCTGGTTTTATTGTATGCCAGCATGTCCCAGGCCTGGAATATTATAGGCGGTTATTGTGGACAGGTCTCCTTCGGACATTCTGTTTTTTTTGGGATAGGTGCTTATGGAGCCGGTATGGCAGTGGTAAAATATGGACTTGCACCCTGGCCTGGTATCATTATCGGTTCTCTATTATCCATGATAGTTGCAGTAGTCATCAGCTATCCCTGTTTTAAATTGAAAGGCCATTATTTTGCCATAGCCACTTTTGCTATTGTAGAAATTTTTAATCGTCTCTTTATGGTCTGGTATTGGCTAAATGGCGCTCTGGGTTTAGATTATCCCATGATGAAGGTAGGGTGGAAAAACTTTGTCTGGTATAGAACAAAAATACCCTATTATTACGGTGCCCTGATCTTGTTTGTGGTTATTTTTAGCATTGTTCGTTTTATCGAAAAGAACCGTTTCGGCTATTATCTGAAAGCAGTCAGGGAAGACCAGGAAACTGCCGAGGCAACCGGTATCAACAGTACCTTTATTAAATTGTCTGCTATGGCACTCTCTGCTTTTTTAGCTTCCTTCTGTGGTGCCTTTTTTGTACAGTATAACTTCCGGGTAGACCCGCCAATGGTGATGTCTTTACAGGTATCTATGATTTTTGTTCTGGTTACCATCTTAGGTGGTGCCGGTACTCTATTCGGGCCCTTATTGGGTGCCATGATTTTGATTCCATTACAGGAATATACCCGGGTATACTGGGGTGGCTTAGGTAGAGGTACCGACCTGATATTATTCGGTTTTCTTATCGTTTTAATTATTGTAAGGCAGCCCAGAGGTATTATGGGAATAATTAATGAAATTCTTAAGTATAGAAAGACAAAAAAAATAATTTCTGCCAGTTCAGAGATTAATTGAAAAGGGGGTAAAGAGGCATTGCCAATGTTAGAAGTTCGTGAGGTAAGCAAGAAATTCGGTTCATTGATAGCTAATAACAATATTTCTTTTGATGTAGAAGAAGGAACTATTGTTGGGCTGATTGGTCCCAATGGAGCAGGTAAGACCACACTCTTTAATTGTATCACCGGTATGTATAAAACTACTGCTGGAAAGATTAGTTTTCAGGGCCTTGATATTACCAATTTACCTCCCTATAAAGTAGCTCGTTTGGGTGCAGTGCGTACCTTTCAAATTGTCCATTCTCTCAAAGAGATGTCTGTCTTTGATAATATACTAATCGGGGCTTATTTAAGGGAAAAGAATACCGAAAAAGCATGGGAAATAGCTGACCAGTGCCTGCAGAGCTGTTATTTATCCGGCGTAAGAAATGTTCGAGCTGGTGACCTGGCTATCGGGCAACAAAAAAGACTGGAATTAGCTCGGGCTTTAGCTACTGGTCCAAAATTATTAATGCTCGATGAATGCATGGCTGGGCTTACCTCTACTGAAGTGAATGAATCTATAAGTCTAATAAAAAGTTTAAAAAATAGTGGTATTACTTTTCTGATAGTGGAACATATAATGGAGGCGGTTATGCCTATTGCCGATAAGGTAGTGGTACTTAATGGGGGAATTAAAATAGCTGAGGACTGTCCAGAGGCAATTGTACAGAACGAACGGGTTATTGAAGCATATTTAGGTCAAAAGTACAGTAAAAAATTTCAGCTCAAGGCCAGAGAGGAGGGCATATAGAGTATGTCTGAATCAATATTACAGGTTGATAATATTAATTGTGCCTATGATAATGTGCCGGTCATATTCGGGGTATCCTTTGAGGTCAAAGAAAAAGAGCTGGTAGCTATTGTGGGCGCCAATGGAGCGGGGAAGAGTACTATTATGAAGACCATTGCCGGGCTGCTTCACCCTAAAAAGGGTACCATTCGATTTAAAGGACAGGATATTTCCCATTTACCGGCTAACCAGGTTCTGAGAAAAGGTATCAGCTATATACCGGAAGGGCGAAGATTATTTGCCAAATTGTCGGTGGAAGAGAATCTGGAATTGGGAGCCTATATTGAGCATAATCGCAGTGAAATTGAGCAAAGAAAGAGGGAAGTTTTAACGCTTTTTCCAATTTTAGGAGAGAGAAGTAGACAGATTGCCGAAACTTTAAGCGGGGGAGAACAGCAGATGCTGGCTATTGCCAGAGGTTTAATGTCTAAACCTGAATTATTGATGTTAGATGAGCTTTCCCTGGGTCTGATGCCCTCACTGGTGGAAAGTGTTATGGAAACAATCTTAAGGATTAAAGAACAGGGAACCACTATCCTGCTGGTAGAACAGAAAGTTCAGGAATCTCTTGAAATTGCCGACCGGGGATATGTTATACAAACTGGTAAAATTGTGCAGTCAGGCAGTTCAGAGGAATTATTAAATTCTGATGAGGTTAAAAAAGCCTATCTGGGTATGTAATAAAGGAGAATGAAATTATGTTAAAAGAAAGGGCACGCCAATTGATAACCCAATTTAAAGGGGAAGATTATCTCTTTGGATTACAAATCCTGGACCAGGTTGGTGGTATGGCTGCCCGGCTGGGAAATAAAGCACTGTTAATAGGCAGTAAATCCCATCAGGAAAAAGCCATTAACAAAATAATTCAGTCTTTGGAAAAAAATAATGTTTCTTTAGCAGGAGAGCGCATAGTTCCCGGCGCTAAACCCAATACCCCACGTGAAGACGTATATCGTATTGAAACTTATATTTTACATTACCAGCCTGACTTTCTATTAGCTATAGGTGGTGGAAGTACCATTGATTGCGTTAAAGCTGCCGATGTTTTAGCTATACTTGGTGCACAAAGCCCGGAGATAGAGGATTATTTCGGTACCGGTTTGGTCAGCGCCTCTTTACAGAAATTTGCTAAACAACTAAAGCCTTTTCTAGCTATCCAGACCTCAGCCAGCTCTGCTGCTCATTTAACCAAATACAGCAATGTCAGCGATCCGGTAGCAGGGCAGAAAAAATTAATTGTTGACGAGGCTCTTGTTCCCGATAAGGCTGTCTTTGATTATGCTCTGACCGCCAGTATGCCAGCAGATCTAACTATCGATGGTGCTTTAGATGGGATTTCCCATGTGTTGGAGGTTTTTTACGGAATTGCTAAAGATAAATTTGACCTTGCCCGGGATATAACCTCAACTGCCCTGGAATTAATCCTGCAAAATACTAAAAAAGCAATGATAAATCCGGATGATTTAAAGGCCAGAGAAGCCCTGGGTCTGGCTACTGATTTAGGAGGCTATGCTATCATGATTGGTGGCACCAGCGGTCCCCATCTGACCAGTTTTTCTTTAGTGGATATTGCCAGTCATGGTCGGGCCTGTGGTATTATGAATCCTTACTATACTGTCTTTTTTGCCCCGGCGATTGAAAAACAATTACAATTAATTAGTGAGATATTGCAAAGGAATAATCTGCTTTCAGGAGACATTACCGGTTTATCGGGAAGAAATTTAGGTATGGCTGTAGCCCACGGTTTGGTCAATTTCAGTAAAAGTATTGGTGCCCCAACAACCCTGGCTGAAATCCCAGGGTTTTCTGATCAGGTTATTGAAGAGATATTGCGAGCGGCTAAAAATCCCCAGCTGGAAATGAAATTAAAGAATATGCCTGTTCCTTTGCACAGCAGTTTGGTTGATGATTACATGGGTCCCATTTTAAAAGCCGCTCAAACCGGGGATTTCTCCCTGATAAAGAACTTAGATTAAATTCTTTGCATTAAAACAATTTCCATAATAGCATAATGATAGAACCCTTATTAAGATTAAATAAAAACTTACAAATAGAAAAAGATAATGCTAAAATAGAACATAATTTATATGAGGGAACGGTTAGATGAAAATTGTAATTTTAGATGGATATACCTTAAATCCAGGCGATCTGGACTGGGAAAAATTCCAAGAATTAGGGGAATTAACCGTATATGATCGTACCTCACTGACAGATGAACAGGAAATCATCTCCCGCATAGGAGATGCTGAAATTGTATTTACCAACAAAACACCGATCAGGGAACACACTCTGAAAAGTTGTTCCCAACTGAAATTTATAGGGGTACTGGCTACCGGTTATGATGTGATAGACATAATTGCTGCCCGGGAAATGGGAATAACGGTGACTAATATTCCCACCTATGGTACTGCCTCTGTGGCTCAATTTGCCATAGCTTTATTGTTAGAGATATGTCACCATATAGGACACCACAGTGAAGCTGTTCATCAAGGAAAATGGGAAACCAATCCTGATTGGAGTTTCTGGGATTATCCCTTAATAGAGCTCGATGGGAAAACAATGGGAATTATCGGGTTAGGCAGAATTGGTCAGAGAACCGGTGCTATTGCCAGAGCTCTGGGAATGAAGGTAATTGCCCATGATGCTGTTATTAGCGAGTCGGGAAAAGAGATAGCTGATTATGTAGAACTGGATGAACTGCTCAGTGTCTCTGATGTTATAGTACTGCATTGCCCATTATTGCCTTCCACAAGAGGGATTATCAATAAAAATACTATCTCCAAGATGAAAGATGGAGTCATTATTATAAACAACAGCCGTGGTCCTCTGGTAGTAGAGGAAGATCTGGCAGCTGCCTTAAACAGTGGCAAGGTTTATGCTGCCGGTTTGGATGTGGTGAGTTCAGAACCCATTAAAGGGGATAATCCTATGCTAAAGGCCAGGAATTGTTTCATCACTCCACATATTTCCTGGGCACCTAAGGAGAGCAGGGCGAGGTTAATGGAGGTTGCGGTCCAAAATTTAGTCAAATTCTTAGAGGGTTGTCCTGTTAATGTAGTGAACAAATAAAATGAAAGATTATACCGGGAGTGAGGGCTGAATAATGAAAAAGATTTTAATATTAGTTGAAAACATTGAGCTGGCAGCTGAATTGAATGACAGTAGAACAGCAGAAAAAATTTGGTATTCATTACCTATTGAAGGCATTGTTAATACCTGGGGTGATGAAATATATTTTTCTATTGATGAAACAATAGAGCTGGAAAAAGATGCTAGTGCCATTGTTTCCTCAGGGGATTTAGCCTACTGGCCGCCAGGAAAGGCCTTCTGTATCTTTTTTGGTCCCACACCTGCCAGTACAGAAAGTGAAATCCGGGCAGCCAGCGCCGTAAATGTTTTTGGTAAGATTACAGGAGACACTCAGGTTTTAAAGCAGGTGCGGTCCGGGGTCAGAATTAGAATTGAAAAGACTGGGCAACAATCCAATTTCCTGGATTAAAGATCATTCTGAAATATTTTTGACATTTTGATCTGGTTATGTTAGCTTTAAGGTATCGTAGTTTTTAAAAAATACGATTCCATAAAGCTTTCTTTCCTAAGTAGAAAAGGCTGTTTAATCAATTAGATAGGTTTGGAGAGAAAGCCCAGAGATTGCAAAATATTATTTAAAGCTAATTCTAAAGGGTTATCAGGGGGAAGTAACCCCTTGAATTTATTATAAAAAATCAAATATAGTTTACCTCACTCTATATCTGGAAGTGAGGTAGAGGCGCGAACGATCAAGAGTATTGATAGCGAACCTGAGCAGTGATGAACTATCAGAAAAGGGGTCTTCGCCGAAGTCTACAGACTGATGCTCTAAGTCTTAGGCTGGGACTATGGTCAATAACCATAGCACTGTCACCTGGGAGAACTCCCGTTCCCAGGTGTTGCGCTATCTCATCGAGAAGAGATAAAGGGGTATTAAGAATGCTTAATATTTATTAGGGCAATCGATGAGCTTAGCGCTTATTGGTTGCCCTTTTTAATTTTGATGATAGATTAAGCAAAAAAAGATAGAAAGGCAAACCGGGTGAAATTAGAGAAACAGAGGAAGGGGGGAAGTGCATATCCAAATAATTTATATGAGTAAGTTACAGTAAGTCATAATTTTATTTAAATTATTGTTAAAGGAGTGTTAAGAAAAATGTTAAGAAAGAGTAATTATAGCCGGTACTTAGTGGTGATTTTGGCTATGTTGCTTATTTTGACAGTCTTATCGGTTACTGGCTGGGCTAATGAGGAAAATGGTAGCGGTAATTATGGTCTTTTATCCTTAGTACCACCCATTTTGGCAATTATTCTTTGTATTGTTTTAAAAGAAGCTCTCATCTCTTTGCTTATTGCTGTTTTAGTAGGTGTAACTATTTTAAATAATGGTAATTTATGGGTTAGTTTCGAAAAAACAGCCAATATACTGATTGCCCAAGTGGCTGATTCCTGGAATGCCAGTATTATACTGTTCTTCTTTTTAGTGGGTGGTCTTATGGGAATGATATTTTTCTCAGGCGGGGGCCAGGCTTTTTTAGAATCGATCAGTAAAAAAGCTAACAATGCTAAGATGGCTCAATTATTTGCCTGGTTAGGCGGGATTGTTATCTTTATTGATGACTATGCCAATTCAGCCTTTGTGGGAAATCTGTTTCGACCCCTTTCAGACAAATATTATGTTTCCAGGGAGAAATTATCCTATATTGTAGATTCCACTGCGGCGCCCGTTTCTTCTATATTCTTAATCTCCACCTGGATAGGGTATCAGGTTGGTCTCATCAAGGAATCCCTTCCTGAGGGAATTAATGTTTCACCCTATTTTTTATGGTTGAACAGTATCCCCTATAGTTTTTATTCTATCTTCGCCATATTAATGGTCGGCATTATTGCCCTAACCGGGAGAGATTTTGGGCCGATGCTGAAAGCAGAGTATAGAGCGAGAACTACACATGCACTCTGGGCGGAAAATGCCCGGCCTTTATCCGGCACCTCAGACCTGCAGGTGGCTAAAAATGCCTCTAAAATCCCATTAAATCTATGGATACCTATTATTTTACTGGTAGTATTATCTTTTTATTTTATGTGGGTTAGCGGTGGCGGCAGTTCGGCTGAATCATTTTCCCAGGCAATTTCTGATGCTGATTCTATGTTCTCCATAATGTTAGCCACACTTATTTCTTTTTTTGTAGCCATAGTCATGTACCTATTGCAAAGAGTAGCACCAGTAGCGGAAATAATGGATTCTTTTTTAGGCGGTGCCAGGATGATGGTATATGCTACCCTGATTCTGATTTCAGCCTGGTCTATTAAACAGGTATGTGATGAATTGGGTACCGCACCTTACATTGTTAGCGCTCTGGAAGGGGTTTTGTCACCGTTAATGTTACCCATTTTAACTTTTATCGTTTCCTGTTTTGTCTCTTTGTTTACCGGAACCTCCTGGGGTACTATGGGAATTGTAGTTCCCATAGTAATACCTCTGGCGGTGAGCGTAGGTGCACCTCTTCCCATTGTCATTTCCAGCGTCTTAACCGGTGCAGTAATGGGCGACCATTGCAGTCCCATTTCAGATACCACTATTATGTCCTCTACTTTTTCCGGTTCAGACCACATGGATCATGTTAAAACCCAATTCCCCTACTCCCTTTTAGTGACCTTAGTGGCAATATTTTGTTATTTGATAGCGGGAATGGGTATATCGGTTTATCTGGTTTTACTTGTCGGAGCGATTGTGCTATACCTGCTGATACTGGTTCTTTCTTCCATCTCAGCTAAACAATTGGGAATCACCTTCCCGTTGGAAAAATAGATAAGCAAAACATAAATAAAGAATTTTAGAAGGGCTGATGAGGCGATCTACTGCATTTTTCTTCAGATAGATAAATGGGGTGGATTGCCTCTTTGTTTTAATATAAATGATTTTAACTTTTTAAAAATTACAGGTTCTAAACCGGTAAAAGGAATTGATTTATTAGCCGGATTTGAATAAAATAAAGATAAAAACTAAGGAGTGATTTTTTTGAAAAAACAAAATATTCTCATTATGGGTGCTGCTGGTCGAGATTTTCATAATTTTAATGTTTTTTTCCGTGATAAGGAAGATTTTAAAGTAGTTGCCTTCACTGCTGCCCAGATTCCTGATATTGCCGGTCGTCAATATCCGGTTCAATTGAGCGGGCCACTCTATCCCGGAGGAATACCGATTTTCCCGGAGGAGAATCTGGCAGAATTAATTAAAAAATATGATATAGACCAGGTTATTTTAGCTTACAGTGATCTGTCTCATCAGTATGTAATGGAAAAGGCCTCTCTGGTTTTGGCAAGGGGTGCTGATTTCAGATTGATGGGTCCCAAAACTACTATGTTACAAGCCAAGGTTCCCGTGGTTTCTGTTTGTGCTGTTCGGACTGGTTCGGGCAAAAGTGAGACTACCCGTAAGGTCGCTTCAATCTTAAAAGAAATGGGTAAAAAAGTAGTGGTAGTCAGACATCCTATGCCCTATGGAGATTTAGCCCAGCAGATCTGGCAGCGTTTTGAAAACTACGACGATCTGGACCGCTATCATTGTACCATTGAAGAACGGGAAGAGTATGAACCACATATCGATATGGGCACTATCGTCTATGCCGGCGTTGATTATGGGGTAATTTTAGAGAGAGCTGAACGGGAAGCAGATGTAATTATCTGGGATGGCGGTAATAATGATATACCTTTTTATAAACCAGATTTACATATTGTAGTTACTGATCCACTTCGTGCTGGACATGAGTTGACTTATTATCCAGGTGCTGTTAATTTAATGATGGCAGATGTGTTAATAATTGATAAGATAGATACCGCATCTCTGGAGAATATTGCTATATTAAGGGACAATATTTATCGAATGGCACCAGATGCCATAGTAGTTGAAGCAGCCTCTCCGATTAGGGTTGAACATGCTGAGCTTATTAAAGGAAAAAAGGTAATAGTGATAGAAGATGGACCAACCTTAACCCATGGAGGGATGCCCTTTGGTGCAGGTTTGGTGGCAGCACAAAGATACAGGGCTGCCGAGATAATTGACCCCAGACTCTTTGCCATTGGCAGTATTAGAAACGTTTATCAAAAATTTCCGCTTATAGGGAAAGTATTACCGGCAATGGGTTATGGAAAAGTTCAGATTAAAGAACTGGAAGATACTATCAATAGCAGTGATGCCGAATTGGTGATTATAGGAACCCCCATTGATCTGAGCAGAGTGATGCAAATAAACAAAGAATATGTTAGAGTAAAGTATGACTTACAGGAAATTGGAAGTCCTGATTTAAAAGAGATTATTCTGCAAAGATTATCATAAAGATATGCCAACAATAATGTGTGGCATAAAATCATTTAAAGGAGGTTCGTTGTGTTGCAAGATGAAACTATTATGTCATTTCAGTATCAACCAGCTAAGATAGACAGAGGTTATACTGGTAAGGTTCTTCATCTTGACTTATCGAACAGAAAAGCAAAAATTAAGGAAGTCCCTCCTGAAGTTAAAGAAGTTTTAACTGGAGGGCGAGGTTATGGTCTGTGGTACCTGTGGAAGGCGGTAAATTCGGTTACTAAATGGAATGATCCCGAAAATGAGTTAGTATTCTGCACCGGCCCACTCTGTGGAGTAACTCAATATTCGGGGTGTGGAAAGAGTCATGTGGTAAGTCTTTCTCCGCAAACCGGCAGTGCCAATGATAATAATGCCGGAGGCTATTTTGCACCTTTTTTAAAATTTTCAGGCTGGGACGTGCTGGAGGTGCAGGGGAAAGCGGAACAGGATGTCATTATCTTTATAGATGGGAATAAGGGAGAGGTCACTGTACAAAACTATCCCTATGGAGATACCAATTCCTATCAATTGGTAGAAAAACTAACTGAAAGATTTGCCCTGGATGAACAGGATAAGGCCAACATCAGTATTGTTTCCTCTGGTAAAGGGGCAGAAAATTCTTTACTGGGAATTCTCAATTTTAGCTGGTATGACCGTAAACGGGGAGCAGTTCGTTATAAACAGGCTGCCAGAGGAGGACCGGGGACTGTTCTTCGGGATAAAAAGGTAGTGGCAATTATCATTAAATATGCTGGTATAACGGGCTCCATTAATAATCCTGCTAAACCTGAATTATTGAAGAAGGCGGGGCAAAGGATTACTCAGGAGATTCTATCATTGGATGATATTCAAAATGGCATGCGGCAGACCGGAACTGTCAATCTGCTCGACCATATGAACAATCACCATTGTTTACCGGTACATAATTTTCAATACGGAACACATCCCGATGCACTAAACATCTACAACAAGGTCTGGAAAGAGCAAATAACTCAAAACCAGGCAGGTGATTCCTGTTGGATTGGGTGCACCATGCGCTGTTCGCATGCTGTTGATAATTTTGCCTTAAAGACCGGTCCTCTGAAGGGTCAAAAAGTCATAGTCGACGGTCCTGAGTATGAAACAGCGGCCGGTATTGGCGGAAATTGTGGTTGCTTTGTACCGGAAACTGTTCTGGAAGCAAATTTTTATTGTGATCATTATGGAGTTGACACCATTGGAGTAAGCACTACCATTGCTTTTTTAATGGAGTGCTATGAGAGGGGAATCCTTACTCAGGGGATGACTCAGGGACTGGATTTAAGGTTTGGCAATGGAGAGGCCTTACTGGAATTACTTCATCAGATGGCCCGGGGGGAAGGATTTGGCAAGGTTGCCGGCTTGGGAGTCCGTGGCTGTAAGAGATATTTAGTGGAACATTTTAATGCAGATCCCGATTTTTTAAATGATATTGGTATGGAATGCAAAGGTATGGAATTTTCTGAATATGTTACCAAAGAATCTCTGGCTCAGCAGGGAGGATATGGTATAGCCAATAAAGGCCCACAGCATGATGAATCCTGGTTAATCTTTATGGATCAGGTAAATAAACAGATACCAACCTTTGAAGATAAGGCAGAGGCATTGCACTATTTCCCCTTATTCCGAACCTGGTTTTCACTAGTCGGGCTTTGCAAATTGCCTTGGAATGATATAGAACCAGCCGATAATAAGAAAAAATACTCAGGCATTACTGCTGCAAAAATACCTGAGCATGTGGAAAATTATTGCTGGCTATTTGAAGGAATGACCGGTCAAAAAATATCCTCTGAAGATATGATCAGCCAGTCTGAGTCGGTGCACAATTTCCAGAGAATGTTTAATGTCAGGATGGGCTTTGGTACCAGGGAACATGACGCTATTCCCTACAGGTCTGTGGGTCCGGTAACTGAAGAGGAATATCAGTCACGTGCTGAGTTATATGATCAGCTCTTACAAGATGATGTGGGATACGAAATTGCCGGAAAAAGTATTCAGGATAAAATCAAGGCCTTGAGAGAATACCGGGAAAAACAATATCAATTATTATGTGATGCGGTATATAAAAGACGTGGTTGGGACCAGAATGGAGTACCAACCTTAGATACCATTAAAAAGCTCAGAATAGATTTTCCCGAGGTAGTTACTGCCTGGCAGAACTACCATGATAATGAATAATTAAAATTGGAATACTGACTGAATAAAGAAAAATATTTTTAGTTATTAAAAAAAGAAAAGGTAGTATCAAGAACTGCCTTTTCTTTTTTTATCTATGAGCAATATACTTTCTCTAAATAACCGCTATTCTACTCTGCTATGGTTTTGTAATTTCTTTAAATTATATCTAAATTTTGATAAAGCTCTTGACAATAATTAAAGTTACCTTTAAAATGATAATGACAACCATTATCAATAAGGTATTATTTCTGATTATTTTTAATAAGTATCATACTAAACTAAAGAAATTTGTTCGAAGAAGAAAGAAAGCAGCTTCAGGTACAGTTTTGAAATAGAGTAATACTGGAAATAGAATAATGAAATGGTGATCAAAAAGTAATGATACCTGATGATAATAATTTTATAGAGGAGGTGAATATTATGCCAGGTGGCGATAGAACTGGTCCTTTAGGTTTTGGTCCTATGTCCGGCAGGGCAGCTGGGTACTGCGCAGGTTATCTTGTTCCAGGTTATACTCATCCCTGGGGTGGTCGTATTGGAATGGGATTCAGACGGGGTTTTGGTCGGGGTGCGGGGAGAGGTTTCAGAAGAGGAGCTTTCTTAGGTTATCCGGTGCATCCCTCTTATGCAGCAGTACCACCTATTTATCCGATGTATGGTCCCGCTTATCCTTATCAAGGGATGATGGACTCCGAACAGGAAATGGATTTACTGCAATCAGAGGCAGAAGATATCAAGGCAGAATTGGAAGCGGTTCAGAAAAGAATTGCTGAATTAGAAAAAGAGACCAAAGAGTAATAAACTAAAGAGACTTAAATAAGCCACCAGTTGTGCGGTAAAGTGTAGCTGGTGGCTTTTTAATTATAAATTATAAATATGTTAAAAAAACTACAATGATGAAAATTATATTTTTTTAAAAAAGATGTTTCATTCCATTTGCCTTAATAGGTTATAATAAAAGATAGTGGTGAATTTATTAAAAATAAAACAGGAGAAATCATATGAAAATTGCTATTACTTCTTCAGGAAAAGATTTACAGAGTGACCTTGATCCCAGATTTGGCCGGTGTCTCTATTTTATTATCTATGATACCGTCAGTAAACAGTATGAAGCAGTGGAAAACAGTAATATTGGCGGAATGGGCGGAGTAGGTATTCAGACTGCTCAGATGATGATAGATAAGGATGTAAAAGTGGTAATTACCGGTAATTGTGGACCAAATGCCTTTAATACTCTACAGGCAGCTGGAATTCAGGTGGTTGCCGGGGTTAGTGGCAAGGTGGAAAAGGCTATTGAGGAATACCAGAAAGGAAATCTAAAAATCGCCAATCAATCAAGTACCAAACCACACTCTGGATTGGAAACAAGATAAAGAGGAGGATTGTATGGAGATAATTGCCATTGCTACTGATGGAAGTAGGGTTTCTGAGCATTTTGGTAGATGCCCTTCCTATACTATAGTTGAGTTGGAGAATAATAAAGTTATCAAAAGTGAGGTTATTGACAACCCTGGTCATCGTACTGGTTTTTTACCCGATTATCTGGCACAACGCGGTGTCCGGACTGTGATTTGCGGTGGAATGGGGAGAAGGGCTGTAGACCTTTTTTTAGAGAAAGAAATCTGTCCCATGGTAGGTATTGCTGGAGAAATAAATGAGGTGATTGAACAATATATTAATGGTCAGCTCAAAGAGGGCGCTTCCCTCTGTCAGCCCGGCAGAGGTAAAGGGTATGGAATGGATAAAGAGGACCATCACAACCATCACCATCATCATGCAGAGCACCATGAGGAAGAATAAGACATAAAATAGAAATAGTAGTTTGTACCGGAAAAGATGATAAAAAGATGGAATACAGAAAGTTGAGGAAAAATCATAGTGAATAATACAAACAACGAGGCAATAAGAGAGAAAACACAGGAAGATATCCTTAAGGAAAAAGTACAGACCAACCAGGATATGGCAGAAAGATTAAAAGAAAATATGGCTAATATTAAACATAAAATATTAGTTCTTTCTAATAAGGGAGGGGTGGGTAAAAGTACAGTTTCCGTTAATCTATCCTGTTTCTTAGCTGACAAAGGTTATAAGGTCGGCTTACTGGACGCTGACCTGCATGGACCGTCAATAGTGAAGATGTTTGGCCTGGAAGGGAGACACCTGACAGGCAGTGATGGACTGATGGATCCCTTGGAAGTCAGAAAGAATCTGACTGCGGTCTCTATGGCTTCTTTAATTGAATCTCCCGATACCCCTCTGGTCTGGAGAGGTCCTTTAAAGGGAGTAGCTATTAAGCAGCTTCTGGCAGAGGTAAATTGGGGGAAATTGGATTTTTTAATCATTGACTCTCCCCCCGGTACCGGGGATGAGCCTCTTTCAATCTGTCAGCTTATTCCCGAGCTGGACGGAGGTGTTATCGTAACCACACCACAGGAGATTGCTTTAACAGATTCCCGCAAATGTATTAGTTTTTTAAGAGAGGTTAATATCCCCATCCTGGGAATAATCGAAAATATGAGCGGTTTCCAATGCCCTCACTGTGGTGCCAAGATTGATCTATTTAAGGCCGGTGGGGGAGAAAAAGCAGCTCAGGATTTTAAGGTGCCCTTTTTAGGGAAAATCCCTCTGGATATAGAGCTGGTCAGCTCCGGAGACCAGGGAGAGCCTTTTATGTGTAATAACAGGCAAGGCAAAGTTAGAACGGCCTTTGAGCAGATAGTACAGTCTATTTTGGACCAGCTATCATAATAAAACTACCAATATCTTAAGAAAGATGGTATAATAGAATATAACATCTTTTTTCTTAGTGAATACTATCAAAATTTTAAAATAACATCTGATTTTTAAAGATGGTCAGAGGAATAGAGTTCTGTAATCTTTTTTATCTTCCTGGCCATCTTATTGAGATATACATTCCGTTTGATAGCAAGCATAGAGCAGATAAATCAATTCCAATAATTTCTATATCTTCCCGGAAACCTATTTAGCTCAGAAAGGCTCTCACTAAAAATATGAAAAAGGAGATGATAATGAAAAAAAGGAATATCTATGTTTGGTTTTCTGTTTACCCCACTAAAAATCTCATCCAGAAGAAAATATTTTATCAGAAATGGGTAGAACTATGCGTACCTATTTAGACTGTATTCCCTGTTTTTATACCCAGGCTTTGCAAGCTGCTCGTATATCTGGAGCAGATCTCGAAATGCAAAGAGAGGTTTTGCGACATCTGTCTGGGTTGGTACCCGATTTTTCTTTAGATACCTCACCTGCTGAAATGGGTAGAGCAATCTATGGAATGATCAGTAAAGTAACCGGTAAAAAAGACCCCTATAAAGAAATTAAAGAGGAAAGCAACAAATTAGCCCTCACAGTTTATCCAAAATTAAAAACAAAAGTGCAGGAATCAGAAAATCCACTTCTGATCGCAGTGCTACTGGCTATAACAGGAAATTTAATTGATTTTAGCCGGAAAGATTTCCAGGAGATAACTGCTGAAATGGATAAAATAGCAGATTACAATTTCGATTTAGAGATTATCAATACTAATAAGCACTTTGATTATCAGCTTTTTTGTAAACGTTTATTGGAAGCCAAGTCTGTTCTTTATTTAGCTGATAACGCTGGAGAAGTGGTATTTGATAGAATGCTAATAGAACAACTGGTACGCGATTATCAGAAAAATGTCCTCTATGTGGTAAAAGGCAAGCCCGCGCTTAATAATGCTTTGGTGGAAGATGCCATTTCCTGTGGTATCAATAAATTTGCCAATATCATCTCTTGTGGTGCGGATTGCCCTGGCGTTATTTTAAAATATTGCTCACCTGAATTTATGCGCCTTTTTGAGGAAGCGGAGATAATTATCAGCAAAGGACAGTGTAATTATGAGGCATTATCTGGTGAAACAAATCCCCTCTTCTTTTTATTGATTGCCAAATGCCCGGTTATTGCCAGACATGTTGGCTGTGCAGTAGGCGATTATATTCTAAAAGATAACTGTCACGAACCCCATATTTTTGGTGAGGATGCCGAAAACAAATAATAAGGTAAAACAATCAAAAACTGATGAAAAGCTAACCAGATTAGTGTATAGAAGGGCAGCAGGCCAGAGCTACATTCTAGTAATTAAGGTTGACAGTTTTGTGCGGTTGTTGATAGGGAAGCTTGGCTATATTGATTTTAAGCAGGGCTATTATATTTATATAGGGTCAGCCAGAAGAACAATTCAAAAGAGACTTCTGCGGCATTTAGCTCGAGAAAAGAATAGATTCTGGCATATCGATTATCTGCTTAGTTTTCCCTCCCCAGCCAGGGTTATTAATATCTGGGTTAATCCTGAGCCTTGCGAATGTGCCATTAGTCTGGAAATATTCCAAAGTAAAATTGGACAGGTCGTAAAAAATGGTTTCGGCTCTTCTGATTGTCGGTGTCCGGCACATCTTTTCAAAATCAATGCCTCTGATCTTGCTCTTCTCCGCGATATAGCAACTAAAGGTAATTTCTACTCTTTATCAGAGTAATTGTACAAATCAGAATTAAGTATAAGATTATTCAGGAAAACACCAGCTCTAATTTGTATCTCTCTACATACTGCTCCCTTATCCTTATTTTTTATATTATTTCATTTATTTCGGTATTGACAAAGACAGGAATTTTGATAGTATATAGTTGAGAATGAAAATCAATTACATTTGGAGATTTCATTGGCTCTTTATGAAGAAAAATTTAAACACTTTCTAAAAAAGAATAATTTAAAATACACCAAAGAGAGAAAAGAACTGCTGAAAGCCATTGTTTTGCTCAGGGACCATTTCCATGCTG
>JAKPKS010000058.1 GCA_029553585.1 Candidatus Atribacteria bacterium
CATTTTTCCGGGATAAAGAGAAAACAGGAAATGATGTCCCGTCATTTTCTGTTTTTTTTTCACAGTTCATTCTTCATTCTTTTTGTGGTTGATATTCCTGCAAGCGTTTTTTTGTCAGTTCAATGAATTTAACGGAACCTGCCTGTTTAAAGCATTTTAGAGCTTTTTGGAGGTATTCTGTTGCTTTTTTCCTGTCCTGCAGGTCTTCATAGACCAAAGAAAGATTATAAAAACCTCTTCCTTGTCCGTCTTGATCACCAATTTCACCAGTTATTTTAATATTTTTAGTGTAATAATCAATTGCCAGAGGAAGGTTTTTTTCCATTCTGGCGACATTACCTAAATTACCGTAAGTATGGGCTATACCTTCATTATCGTTGATTTGTAGTTGTAATTTGAGGTTTTTCAGATATTGTGCTTTTGCTTCCGCTATTTTTCCGGAATTAAATAAAATATCTCCAATAGCGTCCTGTTCAAAAGAAATGCCGAAGAGGTCTTTACTTTTGCGGGTAATTTTTAGTGCCTTACGAAAATATTTTAATGCTTCTGAATCGTGTCCATCCTGCAAGTGCACTTCCCCGATTCCGTGTAAAACGATGCCCTGGAAAACAAGATTCCCTAATGATTCAAAGATTTTCAAGCTGCGATGAAAATGGTCTAAAGCTTCCTGATGCTTTCCCATTCGCCGATGTAAAGTTGCCATATCGGAAAGGACTTTAGCAAAACCGAAACGGTCATTGATTTTATCTGCAATATTAATTGCTTCAACATAAGCTTTATATGCTTCCTCCAAATTTCCCGTTCGGGTATATACAATTCCCAATCCGCTACTGGCAATTCTTAAAGAGAGGTCATCTTTCAGTGTTTTTGCCAGTTCGTATTGGAAAAGTAAGGATTTTATAGCTTTCTGATAATATCCTGTATTTATAAGATGATTTGCCGCTATGGCTTCCAGTTTCAGCAAGAGATAGAGATAGTGTTTTTGATCTTCAGTAATTTTGTCCTCCGGAATTTTCCGAAAACGGGAAAGCAAAGTTGCCAAAGATGGCTTTTGGGATTTTACATTCAAAGCTTTTGCCGCCTGCTGAATAAATTCCTGTTTCAGTTCATTCAGCAAAGCCGAAAATTCTTCAACCAGAAAAAGACGATAAAGTCAGTCCAATTGATAAACGCGCATTTGTTCACCATATTTGCCTGCAAAGTCAGTAACATTTTTCAGATATTTCAGAACACTTTCATAGTCACCGTTCAGGTAATAGACCCTACAGCGCAGAAATTGATATTTACTAAGGATTTCGGGATGGGAAATTTCTTTCGGTTGAATGGTTTCCAGGTTTTCTTTAGCCAGTTCCACTTCGCCTAAATAGAGTTGAGAATCCACAATACTAAGGATGATAGCAATTTTTTCCATCTTTTCTGTAGTATGCTGAAGAGCTATTTTAAAATAATAGATTGCCTCACTGTGGTTATTTATTTTCTGATTTTGGTTGCCTGCTATTAAAGCATAGTAAAGAGCTTTTCCCTTATTTTCTCCTAAATGAAAATGATGGGCAAGTAATTCACTATGGTTTTTAGCAAGGGGTCCGTGTTTTTCTTCATAAAAAGAGGCAATACGATTATGGAGCGAAACCTTTTCTCCAAGCAGAATAGTAGAATAAATTGCCTGCCGCATAAGAGCATTATTGAAAAGATATTGAACTTCCGGAGAGAGGGTAGTTATATCTATAATTTCATTATTTTGCAGTTCTGAAATTACAGGTATTATTTCATTTTGGCTTATTCCACTGCGGGTTTCAAAAATTTCATTCAGAGTAAAACCCTTACCTATTATGGATGCTTTTTTCAGGATGTCCTTGGCTTCCTTACTTAAAGATTCATATTTTATCATAAAAAGGTTTTCCACGCTATAGGGTAAAAGACCCTTATTTTGAATATCATAAATATTGGATTCCGTAATAAGCATATCAGGATCGGGAAAACTGGAAAGTATCTGATTACAGAGTTCCGTAATAAACCGCGGATTCCCTCCTGCCAAATTGTAGATATAATCTACTGCCTGAAAAGTAATATTGGGAATTTGAGAGCGAATGAGGGCTATTACTTCTTCCTGATTTAAATCTCTTAAACTGATAAATTCCGTTTTGGTATTTGCCTTGTTTGGGTAGTTTTTTATCTCACGGGTAGTAGTTAAAATTAGAGTTTGAGCTTTGGGGCTGTCATCTTCCAGGCGCTTTTGGAGGATTTTAGCCGAAAGATCATCCAGCCATTGAATATTATCCAGCAAAACGAGGTCAAAATCACGCATCAGCAAGTCCAGTGACTTTTGCAGTGAAAGCAATTGCAGTTCAATTTGTTTTCCGCTGTCATCGGTTAATATAGTTCCTTTATTTTGCAGTCCTAAGGTGCTCAAAAGGATATCGGCATCTCTATTTTCCAAAATTTCTGCCAGGTACCTTTTCAGTTTTTCGGGTTCTGTTAAAGGATCATTCACTTCCAGAAATTTACTGATAAATTTAAGATGCAGGATTAAAGGATCGTGACGGTTGAATTCATCTAAAACGAAAATAGCAATTTTGCTGTTTTCCGCATAGAACTTGTTTAATATTTGCCAGCTGATAAAGGATTTTCCCGTGCCATGATCTCCTGAAATAAGCACCTGATTGATTTTCTTAGCTTTAATTTTTTCTATGATTTCGGCAGTTTTTTCCTGGTAACAAACCTGAGTTTTATTCTGATACTGTCTTTTATAGCTACTCAAAAATTCCGGCAATTCACGCAGAATACGATAGAAGGATAATTCATCTTTTATGCCTTTAACCCTTACCTTACGCAAAAATTTAACTTCAAACCGGCTTTGCACACTGGGCAAAATATCTTTTGTAAAGACAATTTGACCATATTTAGCAGCAGTCATTAAACGCGCTGAAACATTTACTCCGTTACCGATTATACCAAATTCAAAGCGTTGTTTCGCTCCCAAAACTCCGGCATAAAGATTGCTGTAAGTGAGCCCTATTTTAGCTTTTAGGGGACTTTCTATATTATTTATGAGGTTAGCACAGACAATAGCACGCTCAATATCATCTATATGGGTTTGTAAAATGCCGAAACTAATTAGTAAAATAAGACCCTTGTCGGTATAATCAATTTTATTGATCATCCCTTCCAAACGGTAAACAATTTCCTGAATTGCACAATAGTAATTGTTAATGGTTTTGTAGTCATCCTTATGAATATATTTTTCTGTGCCAATACCAATAAAGAGAATAGCGGCATTCCGCAATTCACCGGTAAAAATCCCAGCAGAAATCCGTTGTATAATTTCAGGAGGAAAGAAACTTGGATCATAAATCTTTTCCGCTTGGAGGGGAAGTTCATCTTCATAAATCACAGCTTTATTGCTCCCTTTGGTGTCACTTTTCACTTGCAAACATTCGTTTTTTCCTGCTTTGGCAAAGAGGGTATAAAGGGAAGGCATCACAGGACTGTAAACAAAATAGTCATAATGGATATTCGGGTTGCCCAGAATAATCACATTAGATTGACCGTAACCCATACTACTATGATAGGCAAGATCACTGCCGTATTTATTTTTCAGACGCTTATTCAATTCCTGTAGTTCTGCGTGAAATTCCTGTAAGCAATTCTGCATTCGGCTTAGGCAAATATCCTCTTTACCAGGAAAAGCAGCTAAAACAGCATCACCTTCAAATTTGATAATCTGTCCACCAAACTGCATTATTTTTTCGTTTAAGAGATCAAAATACTGGTTTAAAATATCAGTAATAATTTCTACTCCGTAATGTCCTTTTGTAGAAGCACTTTCCGTCAACCTGGTAAATTCGCAAACATCTACAAAAAAATAACCACACCCAAAGTTTTCCGATACATTATCTTCTGCCTTTTTCTGCAGTGTCCAGTCCACTAAACCGGGTAATAATTTACTGTAGCGTTCCATATTGTCTCCCTTCTAAGACCTGTTTATCTTTTATAAAATCCGCTTTACAGGTCAAGGAAAAAGATTAGGGTTTTGTTTAGCCACCGAAAACACCGAAAGCACCGAAGATGATTAATTGTAAACAAAACCAAAGACACCGAAAACACCTAAGATGATGACTTGTAAACAAAACCAAAGAAACCAAAAACACCGAAGATGATGACTTGTAAACAAAACCAAAGACACCACATACACCGAAGATGATGACTTGTAAACAAAGAGGAAAAGAGGAAAGAGATTTTTTTTGCAAGGGAGCAAAGCAGAAATATAAAACAACCTGACAGCCGAATGCTTACTGCTTTACATATATATGATATTCGTTTTTCAGATACCTTTATCTCCTTCCCTATTTAGCTATCTTGCCATCTCACTTTACCTTTTTCTGTGTTTCTTTATCGGATAGAAGTAGAAACAAAATTGCCAAAGCTAAAAAGTGTAAAGGATTAATTCCCAATGCTCTTTACAATATCTGTGCTTATTAGCACTTCTTATAACTCAGTAACAATCAAGTAACAATCCCGTAACGAGACAACGGAAGTGTTAAGGAAGTGTTACGGGATCGTTACTGAATTGACTATGTTATAAGTGTGGTGGACTTTATAAAAATTTGTTTCCATAATCAGAAATAACTTGACAGGATAAACTGAAGAATAAATAAGGGAATTTGTAGATAAATGTCGGCGAAGGTGATTATATGGGACAGTGTTTAGCGCGGTGTAAGCATTGGTTTCTTTTTATACTTACATTTTGCGCAGCAATTACTCTAAAGGCAGATTGGCGGATAGAATTTTGTCTTGCCAATTTGGGTTCTGGTGACTCTGCAATCAGTGCTACCGTTTATTTAGGAGAAAGTGAGGGTGCTGCGGATGGTTTTGATACCTTTGATTTTCCTTTATCTCCTCCTCCTAATAATAATCCTTATGTGCGTGCCTATTTTCCGCACAGCGATTGGGGCATTGATTTCAACGGAAATTATATGAAAGACATTCGTTCTATCAATCCTGCTTCTAAAACCTGGAATTTTACTTTTTCCAAAAGCGGCACTCCTTTAAGTAATAACTATCGTCTTTCCTGGAATATAACAGGACTTTTTCCTGCTTGTTACCAGCCCCGATTAGTTTTCAACAACCAAAATATCAATATGCTTAGTGACAGTATTTATTCTTATACTGGTTGGATTTCTTCTGGTTCCATCCAAATGCAATATAATAATACAATACCGTATCAAGTTCTTACTCTGCCGGAATTGCTTTTTTCCGATAATCTTACTAAGGGTCTTAACCTGAACAGATATTTTAAAGTGGGCAGTGGCACTCTTAATTTTAACTGCTTTCCTAATGATAATTTGGTTCAGAACCTGGTTACTTTGCAGGATTCTGTGTGGCTTAATATTTATCCTGTAGCCGGTTTTACAGGAATAACAATAGCGGAAATATCTGTAATAGGCAATGGAGGAACCCTTAATGCCCAAATTTCTGTTACCAGGGATGCTACTAATTCCCCTCCTGTTTACCTGGATACTATTCAACCCCTACTGATAATCCAAAATCAACAGGGAATTTTTTCCTGGGCGGGAAAAGTTCTTGATCCCGATTTAGATGCCTTTTCTATTAGTTTTTCCGGAGGAGAAAATATCAGTATTGAACCCGATGAAACATTACAACAGGCAACTGTTATTCCTGCTGCAGGGTTTAAAGGTGAGACGATTTTCCAGTTTTCCCTTGCCGATGAAAATCATTCTCCGGTTATTTATGAAATTCCGGTAAATGTTTTGCCTGCAGTTCCAGGCAGCCCGCAAAATTTGGTTTTGCAACTTCTGCCGGAAAACTCTCTACTGCTTACCTGGCAAACAGTTAATACTGATACTTTGGGTTTGCCTGTTAACGGGCTGAAATATAAAGTTATGCTCTATGCTGATAGTGCAGGAAATCAACTAATTAATCAATATACAGATATTTCTACTTCCCAGATTATTATTCCTATAGGAGCAGAAAAAATGTTTATTAAAGTTATTGCCGTTAACGAATAAGCGTGAACACTATGAAAGACATCCAGATACACTTAAGCTATTCTAAGAAGATGAAAAACCCTAACCGGATAACTTACTGCAGGCAAAAAAGCGATGAACTTTAACTATAGACAAAAAAATAATAACTTCATTGGAGGAAACAATGAAATCCC
>JAKPKS010000059.1 GCA_029553585.1 Candidatus Atribacteria bacterium
TTTCTATGGATGAGGTTGCGCAAATTACTGGCCTGGAAAATGAGGAAAAACTTGATAATCTTTTTCAAAAAAAGTATCGTCTTAAACCAGCTGCATTACGGCGAAAAAACCACTCTTCTAATATCAGTGCTATTACCAATACTAATACCATAACATTGCATCTCGGCTATCGCCCTCCCTATCAGTGGAAACAGTTATTGGATTTCCTGGGCAGGCGTGTCATTTCAGGGATTGAGATAGTTAGAAATGGTGAATATTTGCGTACAGTCCATCTGATAGATAAAGATAATAAAAAAGTTACTGGCTGGCTGAAGGCAAGTCATCTACCCAAAAAGAACAGGTTAGCGGTCACCATGAACAAAAGCTTAATGCCAATATTACCAAAGGTGTTGTCCAGGGTGAACCATTTGTTTGACTTGCGTTGTGACCCTGGCCGAATTTCGGAAACCATTTCCTCTCTTAATGCTATTCATCAGGGTTTAAGTCTTCCCGGTATACGGCTGCCCGGCTGTTTTGACCCCTTTGAAATGGCGGTACGGGCAATATTGGGACAGCAGGTTACAGTAAAGGCAGCAGGCACTCTGGCTAAAAGATTGGTAGAGGCATTTGGTGTTCCCATTAAAACCGGGGTGGATGGATTAACACATATTTTTCCCTCACCAGAGGTATTTATGGCTTTAAAGGGTTCCATTGCCGATCATTTAGGTCCGCTTGGGATTACCTCTGCACGAGCGCAAACAATTTTAGAATTAGCACGGGTAACTGTAGAGGGCGGTGTAGATTTTGATTTCTATACCAGCCCGGAAACAGAGCTCAATAAATTAAAAAACATAGCCGGAATTGGTGACTGGACCGCAAACTATATAGGAATGAGGGCTATGAGATGGGCAGATGCCTTTCCCCATACCGATTATGGCGTAAAAAAGGCACTGGCTCCGAGAACTCCGAAAGAGATACTGGCTCTGGCGGAAGACTGGCGACCCTGGCGTGCTTATGCTGCCATCAGTCTATGGAACTCTTTGTAAAAACTTTACCCTTTTACTATTGCAACTAACTTGTTGACATTGGCATAAGGTATTATCTATAATTAAAGAAAGTATAAAAATTACTGGTTGGTGTAAATAAAATAAATAAAAATTAAAAAAAATATTAGGAGGTCTATTATGAAAATGAAACTTACCACTAAAATTCTTATCGGTCTGGGGTTAGGTATCATCGCAGGATTACTGGTAGGCAAAACCCATCTGGATTTTATTAACACCTGGATAAAGCCGTTTGGTACACTGTTTATT
>JAKPKS010000064.1 GCA_029553585.1 Candidatus Atribacteria bacterium
CTGCCTCAGCCAACCCTCATGCCCTTGACTTAGCCTGCTGTTATCTGATAGGGCTTACCCCTCAGCGGGTATTTACCCTGCAGAAAGCAAAAGAGCGTGGACTGATACCAGGTAGTGCTGAGGAACTCGATATTCGCGGCATAACTAAAGAAGAATTTAAACCGATACCCTTTCAGGTGCCTGCCACCTCAAGGAGTAGACATATTCCTATTCCTCTGCCGCCTCGTTTAGATGACTTTTTTTATAAAATGCTGCGTCCCAGACCTGTTTTTATACATGAAAAATGTGTTGGTTGTGGCTTATGTGCCCGCAACTGCCCACCTAAGTGTATTGAAATGATTGAAAGCAAACCATATGCAGACCTTTCCCGTTGCATCCGCTGTTTCTGCTGCCAGGAATTATGCCCCGAACAGGCAGTGGAAATAAAGAGGAATAAATTATCAAAATTAATCTTCCATTAATCTGATGTTATTTTTTGGATTTTGGTTTTTGATTTTCAGCTTTTGGTTCCAGACATACCGATACCCTGAATATGTTCTTCACAATAGGGGCATTTATTATCCTTTAATCTATTTTTGGTAGTAAAATATGAGCGCTGAATGATGGTTTTACCGCAGGAGGGACAATCGGTGTTTTCCCCTTGTCCCACATTACCCTGATAGACATAGTGTAACCCGGCTTCTTTCCCGATTTGATAAGCCTTCTGTAAGGTAGACACCGGAGTGGGGGGTGCATCAGTTAATTGGTAGGTGGGATAAAAGGCACTAATATGCCATGGTATGTCTTTATCGATATCGACAATGTATCTGGCTACTTTCTTTAATTCATCCTCATCATCATTGTATCCCGGAATAATGAGGGTTGTTATTTCTACCCAGATGCCTAACTCATAGTATTCTTTTATCCGTTCCAACACCGGCTTTAACCTGGCACCGCAAACTTTTCTATAAAAAGAATCACTCATTGCTTTTAAGTCAATACTGGCGGCATCTAAGTAGGGGGCTAAGTAAGTGAGAGCTTCAGAAGTTATATAACCATTGGTTACAAAGACATTCTTTAAACCTTTCTCTTGTGCCAGTCGGGCAACCTCTAAAGCTGTTTCAAAATAAATGGTTGGTTCTGTATAGGTATAGGAAATGGAAAGGCAATTACTGTCTAAAGCATTCTGTACTACCTTATCCGGGGAAACTTCCCTTCCTGCTATAGCATCTCCCTTGACTTGAGAAATTGACCAGTTCTGGCAATGCAGACAATGGAAGTTGCAACCCATGGCAGCAATGGAGTAAGACTGTGAACCAGGATAGAAATGGAATAAGGGTTTTTTCTCAATAGGGTCAATATGGGCAGCAATCAATTTTCGATAATTTAAACTGTATAAGATGCCTTCCCTATTTTCCCTTACCCGACATATTCCCCTCTTGCCTGACAATATTTTACAACGGTGTTCACAAAGTGAACATTGTACCTTATTAGCTTCTAATTTCTGATAGAACATGGCTTCCTGAGCCATTTTTATCACCTTCTCTTTCTTATTATATCCCCAGAGCCAATCTCTCTGCCAAAAACTGAGGGAGGTTGGCTTTAATTATCTTTTCCTGAGCCTGGTTAACAGGATAGCTTATCCGTCTTATACTGATAGCGCCTTTTTCAGTATCGAAGATAATAAAGCAAGCCTGGGGATTGCCATCTCTGGGTTGTCCCACGCTACCAGCATTAATGATATAGCTATGATCATCATCCAGTATCAGCTCAGCTCCCTCGGTGGCATCATAGTAATGCACCACTTTGTCATCCCTGTGATAGGTAAAATACCCTGGTACATGGCTATGCCCTATAAAATAAATTTTGAAATCAAATCTATGGAAGATTTCCTCAGCGGTATCATCATCCAGAATGTATTCCCAGAGAGGGTGACGGGGACTACCGTGTACACCCAGAATATCAGGAGCAATATCAACTCTTTTGGGCAGTTTTTGGAGAAAATTGTAATCTTGCTCATTTAACTGTTCTCTGGTCCAGAGCAGTGCCTGCCGAGCATAATCATTGAAATCATGGAGTTCTAATTCCCCGGTCAGCCCGCCTTCATGATTCCCTTTCAGGCACCAGCAATCCATTTCTCTCATCTTATCAATACAGAAAACCGGATCGGCACCATACCCAACAATATCACCTAAGCAAAAAATCGGTTCAATATTCTCTAATTCTCTAAGTACTGCCAGCAGAGCTTCTGCGTTTCCATGTATATCGGCAATAATCCCTATTTTCAAAACAGATACCCCCTTCTCCGGAAGAGTAAGCCGGCTATCTTTAATTTTGCTGCACTGGAAACTGTAAGATATCTCTCTTATTTTAAACAAGAGGCCAGATAGATAAGAGTATTTTGTTTTTTAGGCAAAATATCAAGCTTGGTAGGAAAAGAATTGCTCTAAAAGGGCACTATGCTGACCCTTACAGATAAGCTGATGGTTGGCAATTGATTTTTCTAAAAATTCACTCACCGGTCTCTTTAACAACACTTTTAATTGTGTGCGACACATATCAGGTGATTCTAAGTTAGCTAAAATTTCTCCCTCAGAGATAAAATAGTTTTCTGCCTTACCATCTAATTTAAAAATAGTCATCGGCCCTTCCTTTACCTTGCCACATACTGCCACACCTAAATGTGATTCGAAGTGTGATTTTAATTTATAACTCTCACACATATTGAGCGGGATGGTGCAATGGGCAAAGATAATCTCATTTTTTTCTTCATCTATACAGGCGGGGTTAACCAGGAAAACGGGGTCACCGGTGATTTCGTGCAGCAGGATCATGGAGACCAGGGCAGGTACATCACCCTCACATCCAGCCATTAAGCCATCTTCATTCAATAAAGATAGGGCCAGACATCCGGTGCTTTGGTAAAAATCTATCAACTCAAAACAACGTAGAGTTATGGCATTGAATTTATATTCAGCCATTAAATTCTTAAGGCCCTGATAGATGCGCAACGACTGATTCAAAGTATCCTGATTAAAGCTGCAGGCAGGTATTCTATTTACTGGAATATCCTCATTTTTAACCTGGTCAATATGCCTGATCACTTCTTCTAAGGGAATATCATATATTTTCATTCCCAGATTTTTTCTGATGGCATTATAGTCAGCTTTACTTCCTATCAACCAATCAGATGGTTCACCCAGCACACCGATACGATACTGTCGACAGGCCTTTTTAGTCTCCAGGGCTTTTTTTATGGTTTTCAATCTCCGGGCTATATAGCTGGCCGAACCATGCAAGACCTCAGTCTTTTCACCTCTATTCTGCAGATAAGCTTTAATTTCCAGGGCAGCAGGCAGGGAATTATACATACAGCTGGTCAAAAGTAGATAAGGTGGAGGAAATTGCTGGTAAATTCGTTTAAATTTTTCTTCCACACCACCGGATTTAATCATAATAACGGGTAAGGTATCTCCTTTTTTGACATCTCCGGGTGTTATTATCTGTAATTTTTCCCCCAGATGTTCTTCAATTGCAGCTAAGAAGGCCTGCAAAGATGGTTCAATATTCTGGTTTTCCATAATAGAAGATACTAAAGGATAATAACCGATTTTCAATTATATCAACCTCTTCAATATTTTTTACCTGCCCATGACTGCGATGGCAGAACCGCCCCTGCCTATATGCACACTGAGAGCAGGAGAACCTTCTGAAATATATACCTCAGCCTGAGGAAAACGAGCCTTTAGCTCCTTCTCATACCAGTGAGCCAGCTCAATATCCTGAACATGGGCAATGCCGAAACAGGGGTTTTCCACACTGGCTGCATACTGGCAAGCCAGCTTCAGAGTCTTATCTGTTAAACGCCGCAGACCCACCACTTTGGCTACCTCTTCAAAATCACCCTCTTTGTTCAGACTAAGTATTGGTTTTAGCTGGATCATGGTACCAATGATCCCTTTTAGTTTATCCAGGCGACCACTTCTGATTAAATATTTCAATGAGGGAATACTGACAAATATTTTACTTCGATCAATATAATGCTTTATCTGTTCTCTTAATTGGTCTACAGCAACCCCTTCTTCAATAAGACGGGCAGCCTGCAGTACTATAATGCCCAGACCAATAGAGCTCGTTTTACCATCAAGTACTTCAATCTTTTCATGATACTGGCTTTGCTGAGCAGCATTACAGGCAGCCTGATAAGTACCACTAAGTCTTCCCGGTAGATGAAAAGAAATAACAGTATCATTTTCTTCACCGGCTTTTTGATATGCCTCTTCAAAATATTGATAGGGAGGCTGAGAGGTAGTTATGCGATGGCTTGAGTTTTCCAGAAAATCTATTACTTCTGAGGCAGAGATATCTATCCCATCCAAAAAACTCTGCTCATCAACCTGCACAGTTACCGGTACTATTCTGATATTATACTTTTTAATTAAGTCTTCCGGTAAATCACAGGTGGAATCAGCTACTAACCCAATCTTTTTTAATATTTTTTTCTCTTTAACCAGTTCAGTCTGCTCCCACATATCATCAACTTTTGTCTCTAAAATAGTACCAAAAGAGCTGAGTCTGGAAAAAAGTTCCTCCGGCTGATTGGTATGCAGATGAATTCTGATCTGCTCACAGGAACCGGCTACTACCTGAGAATCACCCCATCCGAGTAAGGCCTCTCGAATAAGGTTCCTGTTTAAATTATTTCCTTCCAGAAGACACTCGGTGCAAAAACGGTATTGTGATTTTTCCAGGGAATTAAGAAAAGGCTGTTTCAGTTCATTGGAAAGAGAGTTTTTCTCCTCATTCTTAATAATTCTCAGCCGACCAAATTCAATAAAATCAACAATTCCTTCCAACAGATTAACAAATCCGGCAGCACCGGCATCCACTACCCCGGCTTGTTTTAAAATGGGCAATTTTTCGGTAGTTTCCAACAAGGATTTTCGGGCTTTATGCAGGGAATTTTTAAACAATTCTACAAAGTCCGGGGTTTTATGGGCTAATTGATTGATATGATGCGCCCAATCTTTCATAACGGTAATGATGGTACCTTCACAGGGCTCAGCAATAGCTAAAACGGCTTGTTCGGCTCCCTTGGCTACTGCTCGAGAAAAGGCTACAGTGGTAAGACGGGTCATACCACGTGTTGCCTCAGCTATCCCCTGGAAAAACTGAGCTAAAATGGCACCTGAATTACCCCTGGCACCCTTCAGGGCCGATCTGGCTATACGCTGAATAACCAGTTCAAAAGAATTCTGACGAAAATCACGTATTCCTTCTACAATATTTTGCATGGTAATGGCTAAATTAGTACCGGTATCCCCATCTGCTACCGGGAAAACATTAATGTCATTGAGATGGTCTTTATTCTGAAAGATACGCTGGGAGGAGTTCATGATAAACCTTCTGAAGCGAATGCCGTTAATGTATTTTATTTGTATATTCATAGATCTATACCTTATTCTCGTCGTTGGTTTTGTGTAAAATATGTAATAAGAACAAAAAACATTAACCTAAAACTATTTGCTGTTTTTGTATTGTAACAATGAATGTAAGAAATAATTATCTTCTATTATATAGCCAATAACTAATTTTTACTAATTTTATATTGAAATTATAGCAAATCTGACCTAAAGAAAAGTGCAGTTAGGATTATAATTAAAACTTTTTATACTTTTTCGCTCTTATTCTTTTGTTCAAGACCACTGCTCTTACGCTTAATAATTAGCCAGGTACTGCTCTAATTCCCAGGGAGATACCTGTAGATTATAGAGCTCCCATTCTTGATATTTAGCCCTTAAATAATTGGTTATAATGTGTTCGGTAAGTCCCTGATGTAATACTTTATCTTTTTTAAATTCCTCCAGGGCTTCTTTTAAGTTGGTAGGTAAATATTCAATACCATATTTTCTTAATTTTGCCACATCCATAGCATAGATATTTTCATCAATGGGATCTGGTGGCATAATCTTCTTCTGAATACCATCTATTCCCGCGGTAAGAATAACCGCAAATGATAGATAAGGATTGCAGGTTGGATCCGGGCAACGGAATTCTATCCTGCTGGCAGTGCCATTTCTGACTACCGGTATTCTGATTAAGGGACTGCGGTTACATGTAGACCAGGCAATAAAGACCGGTGCCTCGTAACCTGAGGTTAAGCGCTTATATGAATTCACCAGCGGATTGGTTATGGCGGCCAGCCCTTTGGCATGTTTCATAATACCACCCATAAAATAGAGCGCTTCTTTACTTAACCTATATTTGTTGTCCGGATCATAAAAGGTATTTTTACCATCTTTAAAAAGTGAGACATTGGTATGCATTCCTGAGCCGGGAATGCCATATACCGGCTTGGGCATAAAGGTTACATGCAGGTTATGCCTCATAGCAATAGTCTTACTGGTCAATTTCAATACCATAATACGGTCAGCTGTGGTAATGCCATCAGAATAACGAAAGTCTATCTCATGCTGACCAGGTCCCACCTCATGGTGAGAGGTTTCCACTTCAAAACCCAATTTTTCCAGAGTCAACACCATATCCCTGCGTAATCCTTCTCCCAGATCTACCGGGGAAAGATCAAAATAGCTAGCCTGATCGTTGGTTTTAGTAGTAGGCCTGTTCTGTTCATCTTTATGGAAGATGTAAAATTCCATTTCCGGTCCAAAGTTGGCAGTATAACCCATTTCTGACAGTTCAGCCAGTACCCTTTTTAGATTGGTTCTAGTGCAGCCGGTAAAGGGTGTCTTATCCGGATTGACAATGTCGCAGATGATTCGGGCTACATATTGGTCTTCTTCCCAGGGGTTAACCATAAAAGTATCAAAATCAGGCTGCAGGTACATATCTGATTCTTCAATCCGACAGAATCCCTGTACTGAGGAACCATCAAACATAATGTTACCATCTAATGCTTTTTCCAGGTCTCTGATTGGTATCTCAATATTTTTAGGGATGCCCAGAATATCGGTAAATTTAAGCCGCACAAACCTTATCTTTAATTCCTCGGCCTTTTCTAATACCATTTTTTTTGTAGTCATCGACATATAAGCACATCTCCCTTATTTTAGTTTATAGTTTTTGTTTTTTAATTATATATAATAAATTTTAATAAAAATTTATAGTTATAGTTTTAGGTTAGAGGTTGTTTTTTTGTTCTTTTTATACTTTTACGCAAGACGCATATCCTAAAACGAGCACAACATAGGATGGCTTTTTCGTTACAGGTATAATTTATACGATATACGGTTTTTACCTCTGGTGGTATGAATCAAGTACCTTCAAATAGTTGGCCCTCTCCAGGAGAGCGGGTTCCGGAGTTGTTTTATGGCTCATAATACCATAGATATCTTGCAGTGATTCATATTCATGGTTCTCCAGCCATTCTTTTACACCGGTTATCAGCTGTCTTAAATAGCTGATTCCCCTCTCTAACAGTGCTGAAGCTACCATAGACACATTGGCACCGGACATAATACTTTTAATAATATCTTCAGCAGTGTGTACTCCTCCGGTAATGGCAATATCAGCTTTAACTTTATCGAATATGATAGCAGCCCATCTGATTCTGAGCAAGAGTTCATCAGAGGTACTGAGCCTGAGCATTGGTTCAACCTTCATCTTTTCCAGGTTGATATCAGGCTGATAAAACCGATTAAAGAAGACCAGGGCGCTGGCGCCGGCATTCACCAGCTCTTTGCTCATATTGGGAATAGAGCTGAGATAGGGATGAATCTTGACGGCAACCGGTATGGCAATGCTTTTGGTGACTTCATCAACAAGTTTTAAATAACTTTCTTCCACTGTGCGGCCATCCAGTTCAGGATCGGCAGGCAGAAAATAGATATTTAATTCTATAGCATCAGCCCCTGCTTCTTCCATTTCCAGAGCATTGTTTATCCATCCCCCAACCGAGATACCATTGAGGCTGCCAATGATAGGTATATCTACTTTACTTTTAGCCTCTTTGATAAAATCCATATATTTTTCAGGAGTTACCTTGTTGCGTACTACATCCAGATAATAATCAATATATTTTCTGTAGCCATCATTTTCATACAATAATGA
>JAKPKS010000295.1 GCA_029553585.1 Candidatus Atribacteria bacterium
AAATCGGAAATGGTACCACTCTTACAATATTTTTTCCTATAATTATCTGCAGCCTCTTTAACCCTGATAGAAATAGCTTCCCTTTTTGCATCAATAAGCTGCTTTTCTATTACTTTTACTGCATATTCTCTATCCTTTAATGATAAATTATTAAATTCTTCAATTATTTAGCTTCTTTCAGGAGTGGGTTTATTTTCCAAAATTAGGAATTATTAATATCCTAATATTACTACGAATTTTTATAGTTTTTAATGCAGCTAATTTTAATTTATCATAAAGATAAGTAATCTTCAACCTATACTTGTATTGCATATGATAATATGAAGTTTTTTGTTAATGGTTTTTGTTTTAAATTCTTGTGGGTAATAGAGTATGAGACTACCTGCTTCGTCTTGCGTCATGCGTTGTACGTCAGAAAACAGAAAGAAAAGAATCTAAGCTACAGAGGATGAGACTGCCGCGCCTTTGAAGAAGTATAACGTATATTGTCAGACCGTGTGAAAACTCACCTTTTTAAGCCAAAAATACAGTAAAGTGGAGGACAAAGTGTATTTTATACCATATATTTATCATCTAATCCCATATTTTGGTTAAATTAACACCATAGGTGGAGGTAAATTATTCATAGAAACAATTTTGACACAGCCTGTTGTATAACGTATAACGTTAAAGAGTGGGGGTATAAGCGAATGAGATTGCCGCGTCGCTTCGCTCCTCGCAGTGACGGAGAAGGAATATGCCCTTCCTGGTCATTGCGAGACAGCCCCTATGCTTGGGCTTTAGGCTGTCGTGGCAATCACATCCACTATTGCCCACAGCATTTCTTAGGAAATACGATTATAGATGATTCTATATTATAAAGCTAAAGAGTGCGAGCGACAGATAATGAGATTGCCAATCTCGTCTGTGTCAGGAGAACCGTCCCTGTGACACGATCTTACTCTTACTGGGATTTTAGTCTACCGTTTCCAAGACGTTAGACGCTAGACGCATGACGCACTACGAGTTCAAAAGACCAGATATGACTGCAGCACTTCTTTGCTCAATTTATCCTGTACAAAAACCACCCCATAATAGCGGCCAAGCTCTTCATCATCAACCCCATTCAGGTCCAGATGGGAAACAAAGCTGATTTCTCTCTCCTCCAGAGGAGCCAACTGGCAGATATCCTGCCCTTGAAAAATATCCTTTACCAGATAAAAGAATTCACTCTCATCGCCTTCATAGTAGACCATCCCCGAAAGTGTTAAATTTTTTAAAAGGGAATGGCTACGATTGGCTATACTCCCCTGTATAATCAATTTGCCATCGTAGATTTCCATCATTGCCTTTATTTCTATGGACGAAGTTTGGGCTAAATGCTTATCAATAATATCCTGATAGGCAGTGATATTTTTATCAATATCGCCACAGTCACAGCATAAACCCTGCACCCTTTCCGCCAATCCATTAAAGAAGGCATCGGGAGTACCCTTAATACCGCTGCCGGTGTACCAGTCATAACGAGCATTGGTTTGAGGAATATCATAGCCGTCATTCCAGATATGGGATTCTACTAAAATTACTCTGCCCTGCTCATAGCTCCAGGCAAGCTCTTCTAAGCAATAGGCAGCTTTGGGGCATACCACACATTTATCATTCAAGAAAAGTTCAATCAATATATTATGAGGGACTCCTTCGCTCAGTTTACTTTGATTAGAAGTCATAGCTGTTGCACTTTCATCTTTGTTTTTATCTTCCTGAGCGAATGTTAAAAATCCTGCAACTAAAATAGCTAAAAATATAAAGGATATGATTAAGAAAAGTTTAGTTTTTTTCATATGTTTTACACCATACTATTTATTATGATTATAAATATATTTTTTTCCTGGCCATTACAAGACAGCCACTACTAAGAGGTATAACGTATATTCGTTTTGAGTTTTGAGTTTTGCGTTTTGCGTTAAAAAACAAACTCTTTTTCTTGGTCATTGCGAGACAGCCCCTATGCTCTAAATCTAGGCTGTCGTGGCAATCACATGCCGTGTTGCCCACAGCATTTCTTAGGAAATACGATTATAGATGATTCTCTATTATAAAGTTAAAGAGTGTGGGTGATAGGGTATGAGACTGCCGCGTCGCTACGCTCCTCGCAGTGACAAATTCGCCTTGGGTCGTAAGTTCTGCGTCTTGCGTTAAGAAATCAAAGAAAAGTAATATATCTTTTCTTGGTCATTGCGAGACAGCCTTTATACCCAAGGTCTCGGCTGTCGTGGCAATCACATTCACTATTGCTCACATTCTTTATTTTTTAGAATAAATCTTGTGGGTGACAGGGTATGAGACTGCCTATTTTGTTTTGCGACGCGAGTTCTGCGTTTTGCTTTAAAAGAAGCTCGCGGGGACAAATAGAAACAGTCTTTTGTTTTGTATTTTCGATATACAATATACGTTATACAATATACTTTTTTAATTATCCCCTCAATCTTTCTTACTATGTATCTTGAGAATGCCTCTGGAAATATGCTATTTTGCCACTACAACAGCATTTGCCCATTTTGTTATTCCTTCAAATTCATATTTAACCCATATCTTATAATTCCCCTTCTTTAATGGAGTAAATGTTGTTTCACGGGAATTCTGGGAAGGTGTTAATTTCCAAACTATTCCACAATGCCGACATTCAAATTCACCTCTCCACTCAATCTTTGAAAGATCAATTTTAACCAATTTGTTGTCAGAATTATATCCCTTGGCCTCAAACTTTTGAGATTGGTTAACCTTCATCTCTACCTTTGCCGGGGTAACCTTAAAATAACTGACTACTGTATTTGCCTCATCATAACCTGGGTCAGAGCTGGTGCTGGAATTATTGGGAATGACTCCACTGCATCCTGAAATCAATAGTGCTACAAATAAGGTAACGGTTATCAATAAAATTACTGACTTCGTTTTTTTCATTAATCATTTTCTCCTTTTCTTGATTAAATACTATATTTGGGCAAAAGAGTATGAGGCTGCCACAACCCGCTTTTAGCGGGTTTCGCAGTGACAAATATAAGAAAGATATTTATACCTAATCCTTTGCTAAATACCCGATACCAGCGACAACAGGTGTGTCAGAAGAACCGTCCCTGTGACACACTAATTTAAAAATAAAGACTGTCTAATAGGTTTTTTTGGAAGGTTAATTGACTGCACGAAAATAACACCATCATCTTTGGAACCCCATTCAAGTCCATTAATAGTCAAAACAAAGTTTTTTTCCTCGTTTGGAGCGAGCGAATTTATTACTACTTTTTCATTTTCAAAAATACGAGTTACTGAGTAACGGAATCCCGACTCTTTGCGATCCTGAAAAACCATTCCATTTACTGCCAAGCCAGTCAGCTCTGAACTGCTGATATTTTTTAATTTTCCAGTAATTATAGTTCCCTCAGTTGTTGCTTTCCTTGATGCCTCAAGTTTGATTGTGGGAGTTAAACGAAGTTTTGATTCAATCCTTGCTTTTATAGCGCTCTGATTAGAACTTCCGTGAATTCTTCCTTCAAGGCCATTGAATAGAATATTGGGGGTCCCACGATCATCCCTATTAGGTAAATACCATTGATAGCGGTCAAATATTTCTGGGGTTTGATAAAGCCCATATGCAGCCAATTCCACTAAAATCATCTGTTCTCTAGAATATTCATTGGCAGCCAAACCCTCTAAGATTGGTTCTACAACCGTACATCCCGAACAACCTTTTTGAATATATAACTCCACCAGAACAACTTGTTTTGTTTCACCTTCGCCTTCACCTTCGCCTTCACCTTCACCTTCGGAAGGAAGGATGTCACAGCCTACAAAGGCAAATGAAGCTAAAGCCACAATTAGTAGGAATACTAAAAATTTTTTCATTTGGGATTCTCCTTTTATATCGTTTATTAATTGATTTCTTATTTTATTTTATTTTATGTTACTTACTTAATTAATAATACGTAAGATTGGACATAATGTTACATAAAAGAAGAGATAAACTTCTTTTTTAGATGGGTTTTTATGGCAAGGTATGAAACGATAAATTGTATAAACAAAACCATAAAAACAATATTATTTTTCCAATTCTATTTTATTGAGCATAGTTTTTGCATATCCAGCTTCTTTACTATCAGGAGCAATTTCTACCACCATCTGTAGTGTTTTAATTGCCAATTCCTTTTTTCCTTGATCTAAGTATACCATAGCAAGGTAATAATAAGCTTCGGCATTATCCTTCTTTGCCTCAATAGCTTTAGTAAAAGTACGTTCGGCATTTTTATAGTCTTTTACCGCTAAATATATTCTCCCCAACTGTAGCTGCAATGGTAGCATATCTTTCTTTTTAAACTGATACTTAATTGCTTTTTCAAAATAAAGAATTGCTTCATCATAATCATTCTTTTTTAAGTACAATGAGCCTATATAGAAAGGTAAATCGGGAGTGTCAGTAAATCTCTCGGCTTTCAAAAAATAACCCAGAGTAGGGCCAATAATCCCTTTGTTGTGTAGTGTTACTCCTATGTTATAATATAATTCCCCTAACCAGGGATTTATTTGCAATCCTTTTTCATAATTTTTAATTGCTTCATTATACATTCCCTTACTGCTTTCTCGACTGCCTTTTGACCAGTAGACTCGTGCTAAGAATGGCCTGCTTAAAAAGAACAATGATGTTAACATAAAAATAACCACTAAAAAAGATAAAAATATTTGTTTTATAATCTTTGTGCCATAATTTAGTTTAATATTCTGTCCTATCTTTTTTTGAACCGGGGATCTTAAATATTCACTGTGAAATACATTTCCTGCTCTATTACTACACGTTATAGATAGCTCAACGGCAGCTAATACTAAAAACATCCAAAATAGGGAGAATGATGCAGCTAACTGTAAGGGGAATCCAAAGAGGGCATCAATCAATACAGCGGTTATCCCTCCGGCAAGTCCAATAACAATCCCCTTCTCTTTCGCTTCCATTTTTTTAATGTTTTTAAATACATTTCTAAAAAAATTACTTATGAACCATAAAAAAGTTAATAAACCTACAATGCCCAGCTCAGACCAGAGTTGCAAATACTCGTTATGCGCCTGAGCCGCCTGCCCATAGGGGTAAATATCCCTGTTATTACCCTTTGCAAAAAAATCAGCCTGGTATTTCAAGGTATGGTAATCATAGGTACCCAACCCAGACCCCAGCAAAGTATAGTCTTTTATCATCATCCAGGTAAATTTCCAGGTAGCAATCCGTCTTAAAGCTGAGTTACCTTTAGTTATAGATTCAATAGTAACCCTTTGCCTTAACTTCCCAATAATACTATCTTTTTGATTGAAAGGATGAGGAATATAAACAATTCCACCACCAATAATTGCTAACAACAGTAAAATCAAAATAATCTTTTTATAGAATCTTCTATCTATCCCGGTAGAGGCACCCCTTATGTATAATAGAATCATTACCGGTATGCTGATTGTAATTGCCAGATATGAACCCCGGGTAAAAGTTAATAAAAGCGTTCCACCCATGGCAGCTAAAGCAATATACAGAAAAAAGCGATTAACTATTTTTCCTTTTGATAAAAGTAGGCCAATAGTAAGAGCTAAAGGTAATATTAGGTATTCGGCAAAATAATTGACATTGCCAAAAAGCCCCATTACCTTTTGTCTTCCCACATTCCCAGTCCATAATTTAAAATCAATTCCTATATATTGCAGAATCCCGTAAATCCCCATAAGCAGGCCAATGATAATTATTATTAAAAGTAATCGGTCTATCGCCTTTTGGGTTGATATGGTATTGTAAGCAATGTAATAGAAAATCGGTCCGGTTATAAAGAAGGGCAGTGCAAGAATACTGTGGTAAATATTGATTGACCAGAGCAGGGATAGTAAACCTGTTAGAAGGTAAAAGAATATAGGTTTATCCAAAGCACTTTTCTGCCAATTAATGTTATTTTGAGCAATTATTTTAAGCAGCCACATTACCAGGGCTAATAATATACACACCTCTAAAATTAACTCCTTAATTGGGGCAAATACAGGTATGCAATAACGGCAAAAAACAACCGGGATAAGCACTATTATTATACAAATAATAAAGAATACTCCTTCATCCCATTCTGAAAAATTGTTTTTATTTAGTTGTATTGAATTATTATTAACTTTCATTAAAACATCTTTATACTATATGTTCTAAATAAAAATAAATTTCATATTTTAAAACATAGGTTTCTGATATCTTTAATCCCTGAGTACAGTAATCCAAAACTATCTTAAAACTGATTAGACTCGAATATGCAAAAAATAATTGGGGATACTTTTCAAAAGCATCCCCAATTATTTTTCTTTTATATTACAGTTTAGTACAATTCATGATTATTAGGGTTAGATTTAATCACAAACCTCTTCGCAGGTGTCCCAACCTTTGCAGGTTGTTTTCAAATCCCAGGGATCTACGCAGATATCATTATAACAAGCAGTGCTTGCTATTGAGCAACCATTCATTTCGATCCAGGCACCCTTTTCTACCTTGTTTCCAACTTTGTCCCAAATTTTAAAGATAGCTAAGTAGTCGTCTTCTTCGTCAGGGCATGCTTTCAGGCAGGAGGTGGTAACCTCAATTGGGCAGCCGGTACCACTGGTGGAGAAGATAGGTTCTGCACAGGGAATTGTACAGCATTCATCCTTAAATGGATCGCCACAGTAAATATCGAGTGACCAACCGGCTATGCCGGAGCAATCATCATAACAGCAGCCTTCGGGTACACATTCACTTGTTGTTATACTCTTAAAGGTCAGCTCGCATCCTTCACAGGTACATTCATCTGCTGTTACACACATGGTGGCAGTGGGAGCTTCAGAGTCTACGATAACTGCAAAATCATACCAGCATGTTTCACATTCCCCTAATTCTACTCTGATGAGGGTAGCACAGCATTCGGAATAATTATCATAGCCATTATAACTATATCCAAATTTTGCAAATCCGGACCATACGGTACGATCGGCATTGGGGACAAGGACAACTGGAATTCCATAATAATCAATGGGTTGTTTGCTGTAATCACCCATACAGGGGGACAGATAAACCATTACAGAACCTTTAGCTGGAGTTGATAGGGTTACAGTTATTTCTTTGTTTACTCCGCCCTGTACTTTGTTTACTCCGCCCTGTACATAGGTATAGCCACCTACAAGTACCTCTCCTTCAACCGATACGGACACTGCTGGTTTTTCTGGTTCACCTTCTCCTTCGCCTTCGGAAGGAATAAGGTCACAGCCTACAAAGACAAATGCAGCCAAAGTTACGATAAGTAAGAGTACAAAAAATTTCTTCATTAAGAATTCTCCTTTCATATTTTCTTAATTGTTTTTCTTAATTTTATTTTTTCCATGGATTTTATTGAGAAATTAATTAATTTCTCTGATTAACTGGTACCTAACGCTTTTTAGCGGTAAGCTGTAAATTAGATTACAGGGTATTTTACTGCTAAATGCCGTATGTCGACCTCATACGGGCTTGAGTGCCAGAATGTGCGCCATAAATCATGGCGTGTATATTGTATACCGTATAACGTATATCGTATAACGTTAAAGAGTGCGGGCTACAGAGTATGAGTCTGCCAATCTCGTTCTGCGTCTTGCGTTATGCGTTAAAGATCAAATACTCTTTTTTTGGTCATTGCGAGACAGTCCCTATGCTTGAACTCTCGGCTGTCGTGGCAATCACATTCAATTATTCCCACAATCTTTAAAGAGGTATAACGTATATTGTATACCGTATAACGTTAAAGAGTGCGGGCGATAAAGTATGAGACTGCCAATCTCGTTCTGCGTTGTGCGTCGTGCGTTCTACGTAAAAAAAATCCATACCCCAACTGCTAACGGCTATTAACGACTAATTCAAGGTTCTATTTAATTATACGGAAAAAAAGTTGGAATGTTACATGCACTTTCATATTATTTTGCTTGATTTATAACATCTTAGTATAGGTTAGCGGGAAATGTCAAGGAATTGTTACAATTGCGGGCATAATAAATAGAGTATAACGTGGCAAATCGTTGTGCGTCTTACGTTTTGCGTTTTACGTTAAAAATCAAATACTCTTTCTCTGGTCATTGCGAGACAGCCCCTATGCTTGAACTCTCGGCTGTCGCGGCAATCACATTCACTGTTGCTAACATCTTGAAAGAGGTATATAGTATAACGTATAATGTATATAGTTAAAGAAAAACGAAAACAAAGAATAAAGAAAGATGCGAGCAATAAGGTATGAGACTGCCAAATCAGTCTTACGTTTTGCGTTATGCGTTGTACGTCAAAAAACAGAAAGAAAAGAATCTAAGCTACAGAGTATGAGACTGCCACAACCCGCTTTCAGCGGGTTTCGCAGTGACAAATTCGTTGTGCGTTTTGTGTCGTACGTTTTACTTTAAAAATAAAAGAAAAAGAAAGAGTGCGGGCAGAAGTGGATGTGACTGCAAAGTAAAACGCTTTTTCTAATTTTCAAAGAGCAATTATATTTATCAGTTAAGCGGGGATGAGCCGCTCTCATTATCTGTTTTATTTCCTCCGCCTGGAGAAATAGGCGA
>JAKPKS010000100.1 GCA_029553585.1 Candidatus Atribacteria bacterium
TTTTTAATCTTCTTTTCCACAAAGATCTTTTCTCCGGTAAAGGGGTTCTGTTCGGTATAATACATTAAAGCAGAGTAGGTGGAAGGCGCCGGGATAAAGACCTGCACCTGTTCAGGTCTTATCTTCAATTCCCGGTCAATATAATTATGTAAATTAATCATATCGATTTCCTGGCAGCCAGGATGAGCAGCCATAAAATAATAGGTCAGATACTGCTTATGCTTACCCCCTTTTTTACTGTTAATCCTATCAAACAGTTTTTTGAACCTGCTTAAGAGATTATGATTTCCCTTACCCATCAGGGACAGAACTTTTGGTTCAATGTGTTCAGGGGCTATTTTAAGTTGTCCCGAAAGATGGTGTGTCAGGAGTTCCTTCAGATAATTTTCACCACTTGTTCGGTCTGCCAATACCAGGTCATAACGGAGACCTGAGGCAATAAAGACTTTTTTAATTCCCTTTATTTCCCTGATGGCTCTTAATAGTTTTATTTGCGCGCTATGGTCAACTGACAGGTTATCGCAAACAGAAGGTGTGAGGCAGTGTTTGCTAAGACAATAACTATTATTTTTATTTTTACCACATTCCATACCATACATATTGGCCGTAGGGCCACCCACATCCAGAATATATCCTTTAAAATCTTTATACTTGACCAGTTCTTTAATTTCACGAATTAGAGAGTCCTGACTTCGGGATTGTATATGCCTTCCCTGATGTACGACAATGGCACAAAAGTTACATTCTCCAAAACAACCCCGATGGGAAGTAACAGAAAATTTGATGGTATCCAGTGCCCTTACCGGTCCTTCTTTACGATAATAGGGATGCACCTCTCTTTCATAATCTAATTCATAGATCTGGTCTAATTCTGCTGTGTTTAAGGGATAGGAAGGGGGGTTATGAATGAGATAGCGATGGTCATATTGCTGGGCTAAAGTTTTTCCGGAAAAGGGGTCTTGATTCTGATAGAAGAGATGAAACATCTCGGTAAATTTTTTCTTATTTCCGCTCACCTCAGAAAAGGAGGGTAAAATAGTAGCCCTGCCTGGCAGAGATGGTGAGATATAGCAGATTCCTCTCAGGTCTTCCACTGGATCTTTATGTGCCAGTCGTTCAGCTAATTGTAATACACTGTTTTCGGCCATCCCATAGAGCAGATAATCGGCTTTACTATCAAGTAAGATGGAACGTCGAATCTTATTATCCCAAAAATCATAGTGTGCTATTCTTCTCAAACTCGCTTCAATACCACCTAAAACAATAGGTTTTGTCTTTTTAAAATATCGTCTGATTAGATTGGTATAAACTATGGTGGCTCTATCTGGTCTGCGGTTATTTATCCCTCCTGGGGTAAAGTCATCCTTTCTCCTTTTCCTGCCGCTTGCCGTATAATTTGCTATCATGGAATCGAGCGAACCTGCCGTTACACCCCAGAACAGTTTTGGCTCTCCCAGGCGGGAAATATCCTCTGCATTATCGATATCAGGCTGGGCAATAATACCTACCCGATAACCCGCCTTAAGCAGTAGTTTCCCGATAAGGGAAACTCCAATAAATGAGCTATCAATATAGGTATCACCGGTTACCAGAATGACATCAAGGCAAGGCCAGTTTAATTTCTCCATCTCTGCCCTGGTAGTGGGTAAGAACATCTTTC
>JAKPKS010000103.1 GCA_029553585.1 Candidatus Atribacteria bacterium
CATAAAACTTCTTATCCCTTCTGCTACTCTTTTAATTAGATGCTCCTGTGCAGAATAAGCCATATGTCCTACTCTAAAGATTCTTTTTCTTAAAGGACCCACCCCTCCAGCTATAAGTATGCCAAATTCTTCTCTTAAATATTTTTGTAAATCTTCTGAAGTCATTCCTCCAGGAAGAATTGCCGAGGTTACTGTCGGTAGGCGGTTATCTCTATCCTGAATAAATAAAGAAACTCCCATCTCTTCCAACGAAGCACTTAACATATCTGAGATCTTTTTATGCCTTGCCCACCTTTGTTCTAACCCTTCCTTTAAAGCTATATCAAATGCTTTATCCAGGGCATAAAAGAGGTGAACTGGTAGGGTTATAGGAAAGGGATGCCAGTCACCCCATTCCTTTTCATACCTCTGCCATGTTTTTAAATTAAGATACCAGCCGGGGATATCAGACTCTGCAGCCATTCTTTCCCATCCTTTAGAGCTGATAGAGATTGTTGATAAGCCCGGGATTGAGCCCAAGGCCTTCTGGCTTGCTGAAATACAAAAATCAATACCCAATTGGTCAACAGCAAGTTCTACTCCTCCCAATGTTGATATGGCATCAACAACAAATAAGATATCCTGTTTCAAGCACAATTGTGATAGCTCCCCCAGATGGTTCAACATGCCGGTAGAGGTTTCTCCATGTACCACAGCCAATAGATCATATTTATTCTTTTGTAAATAACTTTCAATTTCTTCTGTTTTGAAACATACTCCGGGCTCTTTTCTGACAATAGTCATATCCTTTAGGTAGTGTGAAGAAATCTCACATAATCGGTCTCCAAAGGTACCATTATTTAATATTAAGGCCCTTTTGCCGGTTAAACTGGCAAAGGTGGCATCCAGGGCTCCAGAACCTGAAGAGGGAATAATATAAACGGTGTTATTGGTCTGATAAATCTTCTGTAATTTTTTAATAATACTTAAATAATAATCTATCCAAAGAACTCCATAATGTGGAAGGTTAGGACGATTTAGCTCATTTAAAACCTCAGGGTCACATTCGGTAGGCCCTGGTATGGATAATTGGTATCTTT
>JAKPKS010000125.1 GCA_029553585.1 Candidatus Atribacteria bacterium
TATAAAAAGCTACACCAAAAGGATTACCATAACCATAATCGGCCTTCCCTTTATCTACAGCAGTTAAGGTAATCCTTTTGGTGTAGCTTTTTATACCCTGCAAAATGGTTATCGTAATATTATTACCATACCAATAGGGAAAGAAGTCAGAGAATACTGTATGGGGTTTTTAAAAGAAAACGAGTTGCTGCTTTCTATTATCAATAAATCAATTGAGGCAATTGATGAAAATCGGTTGCAAATGCTGGTTTTAGAGGAAACTTCACGTATTGATAGAAAAATTTCTTTAGAAATGATTATTGAAGCTTATGGCAGGGAGATTGCGGCTTTAATTCTCCTGATAACCGGAGTTCTCTGGTACGCGGCTTTTTTAAATATCCGTACCGGCAAAAAGCTCAAAATAGAAAACAAAAGATATGGGTTGCTATCCAATATTTCCAATGAATGCTTATTTGAATACCAGATAAGCAATGAGCACTTAGAGCTATCTGAAAAATGCAGTGAACTATTTGGGGGGCAAGAAGAAATTAATGAAATAGTCAATCTATTAAAAGAGAGTATCATTACAAATGGTTCTCTGGGCACTACTTCAACAGCAAAACTCCCTGTTACCAATGGCAAGATCGGCACCTTTCGAGTAATTAATTCAGGGCTTTATGATGATATGGGCAAGCTCTACTCTGTCATTGGTAAATTGATTGATATAAGTGAAGAGATTGCAGAAAAAGAGATATTGATTTCCAAATCTCAATTAGACGGCTTAACCGGTTTATATAATGCAATTACCACTAAAGAGCAGATAGAGAGGAATATAAAAAATCAGAATACAACCAAGCAAGATGCCTTGATTATTATAGATATAGATAATTTTAAAAATATCAATGATATCCTGGGGCATTTAAAGGGCGATCAGGTATTGGAAAGGATAGGCGAAAGTCTGAAGTATACCTTCAGGCAGAGCGATATTATAGGCCGTATGGGAGGAGATGAATTTGCTGTTTATATGAATGATATCCCCTCTGTTGATTTTGTCCGCTCTAAATGCCAGCAATTAAGTACCCTTATTCATGAGTCAAATCAAGATCTGTCCCTGCCTGTTTTAATCAGTATCGGTATTGCAATTTCAACCGGAGAAAATAGTTATGGCGAATTATTTAAGCAGGCTGATGAGGCGATGTATCTTTCCAAGAAAAAGGGAGGCGCTCAAATTGTAGTTTATGGAGAGTACGGACTGTAGAGTATGAGACTGCCACGCTTACTTCGTTCGCTCGCAGTGACAATTTCGTTCTGCGTATTGCGTCGTTCGTCTTGCATAATAATAAAATCAAAAACTATAAGACTAAAATCTGAATTCTAAAATCTTCTTTTGATACGTTAATAACCCTTGCCTTCTATCATCAGGAATTTATAATTCAAGACCGAACCCTGCCACTTATCATTATAAAAAATAACCCCATCGGTAGTTAAATACCGGTGGAGTAGAGAAGTTATTTTAACTGGCAAAGATGAGGTTTAATATGATGAATAAAACAAGGGGCAGGAGTTTGGGAAATCTTTTCATTTTATATATACTCCTTTTGATTATTTATATCTCTTAATTTTATATTTAGCTAAAGGAATCTTGCAGGTGAACCTGTATTTATTGCTAAAAATAATGGTATAGTTCAGGAGTATGTTATGCTGCTCCTTTTATAGTATAATATAAAGAAATTTTAGTAAGAAAATGGGAGAAAAAAATGAAATATGATTTTGATTTAATATGCATAGGGTTGGGGCCTGCCGGCATGGCGGTATCT
>JAKPKS010000182.1 GCA_029553585.1 Candidatus Atribacteria bacterium
ATATTGAAGACTTTGAGGAAAAGATTATTTCTGATTTAGAAAAGAATAATTTGACAATTACTCAGGAATTGATAGATGATTATTTTAGACAGTCCAGAGAGATTGTTGGTAAATGGGGTTCAGGGTTAGAAGATCTTTGCCCACATAGGACCGGATTCTTGTACCGCTATTACTGGCAAAGGTATAATAGAATAAATAAACTAAAGAATTAGCAGACTTGTTGGTCGATTTAAAGTATTACTACATTATTAATCATCAGAATAGAGATGTAGATTTAGAAGAAGTAAGGATAGAACACTTTGAAAAATGTGCCAGCTGAATTATCTAAGAAAGGGAACAGTAACAGTACCTTTGATCATAATTTTATAAAAGTCTTAATTGCACTCTTTCTGCCCTATTTTGCCTTGAGTCTGGCGCAGAATGGTTTTTTGGGATTACTCCCCTTTGTACGGGAAGAGTTTAACCTCACCCGTGTGCAGATTGGCTATTACTCCACTTTTTTCTTTTTTAGTGCCTCACTGCTTTCCGTATTTACCGGCAGTATAGTAGATAAATTAGGGTCTAAAAAAGGCATGCTTTCAGGTATTGGAAGCCTGGGTATCTTGATGATACTTCACGGGTTAACACCTTCTTACAGTCTCCTTCTGTTCCTATCATTTTTGACTGGTTTGGGTTTCAGTATTATTACACCATCAGCGACCAAAGCGGTGGTAATGGTTACTCCACCGGAGAAAAGGGCTTTTTCTATGGGTATTACCCAATCTGGTTTTGGGTTGGGAGGTATTCTGGGTGCCAGTTTACTGCCATTTTTGGGAGAAAGCTTGAGCTGGAGGGCGGCTGTTCAGATGGCAGCAATGGTTATCCTGATTACCGGACCTCTGGTTTATAAATTATATCAGGAGCAGAATAATAACAGTGATACTATTAATCTGTCCTCAACCCTGCTCCCAGATGAAAGGGAAGCACAGCAATCAATCTGGCAAAACTTACTTTCTATTCTCAAGGATAAACCATTATTTAAAGTTTGCCTGCTTGGTATATTATTTGGTATTACCGAGGGAGCCCTGTTAAGCCATTTTGTGGTTTTCCTGGCTGAAGATCTCAGGATTAGCAGGGTAGGGGCTGGTTTATGCTTTGCAGTTCTTCATTCGGGTGGTATAGCGGGCCTTATAGGATGGGGCTGGCTCTCTGATAGATTTTTTAAGGCAAAAAGACGTTTCAGCCTGTTCCTGATTGGTGTCACATCTGGAATAATGTATTTATCTTTTGGCCTTTTTTTAAACCATCCTTTTTCTAATCAAACTATAGTATTTTTCTCATCTTTTCTTTTCGGGTTTTTAACATTAGGGTGGAGTGGTGTATATTTCACTTCGGTAGGAGAAATTGCCGGAAATGTACATGCCGGTATCGCTACCGGACTGTCACTGTTTTTTGTCAGATCGCTTATGATAATTGCTCCACCTCTTTTTGGTCTGATAGCAGACTGGCAGGAATGTTACCGGTATAGCTGGTTATTATTCAGTCTGGTTATTTTTGCTATCTCTTCATTTTTTCTGCAAAAAGATTAAAGAATAAGAAGAAGGAGGAGACCCTGCCCTTTAATTATTGGTGACTTTTTCAGGCGAGGTAATAAGTGTATGTGGGAATTTTTGGTAGTTATCATTTCTTTTATGAGTATCCCCATCTTAAGTAAGAAAAATGTTCCCATCGGTGTAGCCCTTTGTATCTGTGCCGCCCTGATGGGTTTGCTGGGAGGGCTGAATTTTCTGGCAATCAAAGATGTGTTGTCCTCCACTTTCCTGGATATTGCTAAGGTGCAGAGATACCTAATCATTGTAGAGATAGGTATTTTAGGTGCTCTGCTTAAGAAATACAATCTTATTGATGATGTAATTAAATATACCGTTAAAGTTATTAAAAATAAACGCATTATTCTGGCTTGTATCCCTGCCTTAATCGGTCTGCTTTCCGTACCGGGTGGTGCCATTATGTCTGTTCCTTTTGTTGATAAACTGGGAGGGGAATCGGGTTTATCGCCTAATCACAAAGCCATTATTAATCTGGTCTATCGGCATATCGTGATGCCTGTTTTACCCTATGATACCAGTTTTTTGGTGCTCACTTCGCTTGTTCCTCAGATTTCTCTTTATAAACTCATCGGGCTAAATGGCATTTTTATCGTATTATATGGAGCATTGGGCTATTATCTGTATTTAAGACCGATAGATAATGATACATTTCCCAATAATCCTAACACAGAACCAATCTTGCCAAACCTTTTAAAATTGCTTCTCTATACTGCACCGGTATATTTAGCCGTAATTTTAAATGTTCTATTCAATATTCCTTTTTATATCGGAATGATAGCAAACTTTGTGATGCTTTATATTCTGCGGCCAACCAAAACTTTTCTTCTAGATATGGTACAGTCTTTTAATGTCAAAATATTATTAGCGCTGGTTGGCGTTTATCTGATTCAAGGGGTTATTGAAAAATTTGATTCAATCTCTGCATTATTCTCTTTAATTTTTAACAGCCCCCAAACTATCTTGCTTGGTATTGCCTTTATCTCTTTATTTTTTGGGCTGACCACCGGCTTTCAGCCCACTGCATTAGGCATAGTGCTGCCTATACTGGTAACCCTTCCCATTACAAATAATCGCCTCTTAATCTATTGCCATTTTACCTATGTCCTGTCTTTTATGGGTTATTATTTTTCGCCATTACACCTCTGTCAGCTCTTTACCTGTGAGTATTTGGAAATACCGGCAGTGGGTATTTATAAAGATTATTGGAAATTTTTCTTAGGTCTGGCAGTTATTGCCATTGCAAACTACTTTCTGTTAAGTCTATGGTTGAAATAAACAAAAAAACTTTTTAGATGTATTATGATTGGTCTTAATTGTCTTAACTGAATTAACTTAAATAAAAAGAATAAGATTGGAAGAGGAAATACCATGTTGCAGATAACTGAAAAGCTGAGAGCGGCTTATCCTGGAGCAAGGGTAGGTGCCATACTCTTTAAAAAGGTGCAGGTGAGTGAGGCAGGAGAGGCAGATTTGAGAGCAATAAAGAAAGAGCTGGAGGCTAATCTGCGACATAAATATGGTGATCTCAGCCGTTCAGATCTTATCTTGACAGAACCCCTCAAAAGCTATGTAGATTATTACAAATCGTTTAAAAAGACTTATCATGTACTGCTGCAATTAGAATCTGTCATTTTCAAAAATAGATCTATTCCCAAGATCAATCCTCTGGTTCTGATTATGTTTATGGCTGAATTAAAAAATTTATTACTTACCGCTGCCCATGACTTTGATTCAATTAGTTTACCCATCAGTGTGGATCTGTCTAAAGGAAGTGAAAGTTATACTCTTTTAAATGGTATGGAAAAAGAATTACCGTCCGGTGATATGATGATGGGGGATAAGGAGGGGATTATTTCCAGTATCATCTATGGACCGGATTACCGAAGCCGGATTAATGAGAAAACCAGCAGCGCCCTTTATACAGTATATGCGCCACCGGGGATAGAAGAGGCATTTATAATAGAGCATTTAAATGATATAAGGCACTATATGAGTATTGTGTCACCCCAGGCAGAAATGGAAAAAATGATGGTAATGATGTGACACTTTGGCAGGGATAGTGTAAAATTTTAGTAGGGGTTTTCTAAGATATCACTTGCCAGTGAGTCAACAAAAAAGGTAGACTTACCTCATAGAATAAACTAAAAGAAAAAGAAGAAACATTCTTTTTCTAAAAGGAGGTAAATCTACCTAATGAATGAATTATGTCTAACAATCACATTACCGTCTCTACAAGTAAGAATACCAGAAGATAAGCTTGATATCCAGCACCTGGAGAAATTTGTTTTT
>JAKPKS010000187.1 GCA_029553585.1 Candidatus Atribacteria bacterium
GGGATTAGACCAGCTGGTAAATATTTTCTTGATACCCAGATCCGAACAGGCCTTCATATAGGAAAGAGATGTTAGCTTTCAGCCATTATCACTTACCAGATAAAGTGGTTCGGCCAAGCTGTCTTTTATTCCTTTGGGAAAACGTTTAGCAACAGCCTCCTCTAGGGCAACCTGCCAGTCTTTGCTCTTAGAATGTAAGCTAAGCTGATAACCAATGATCTCTTTCGTATAACAGTCTAAGACAATCACTAAATAATATCACCCCCAGATACCCATCTTAATATTGGTCATATCCGTACCCCAGATGTGATTGGGATAGATGTCTTTCGGTTTGGGACGAGTCGGTTTTCTCTTAGCCTTGTATATTTTCTTATTAACCAACAGATCATTTTCCTTCATCAGCCGGTAGATACGTTTCTTATTGACTGTGATACACTCCCGGTAATAGAGATAGGCCCAGCATCTGCGGTATCCCCAGAAGGAATGGTCAGCCTTAATGTCTTTGATCATGGCCAGGACCGGTTCATTTCTTTGTTTTACTTTAGCTGATTTTTTTCGCATCATTCGAACTCGCTTTTTTTAACTCTACTGTCAAATCACCAATGATCTGTTTTAAACGCTGGTTCTCAGACTGCAGGCGATGTTCGCGTCTGGTGATATTCTTACTTTCAAAGGCCTCTTGCCCGTACTGGAGTAATTGCTCTCTCCAGCGGTAGTAGATGACCTGGGATATCTGGTATTTATTACATAATTTACTAATCTCTATTTGGCCGGATAATCCCTTCAGAACAATCTTTAGTTTCTGGCTGCACCCCCATTTATGCCGTTTCATCTTAGAATAAACTCCTTTCTTATCTTGAGCTTATTCTAACTTAAAATCATCCTTTTGTTAAAGGGGAGCAGTATATATTTATCTATTTATTGGTATTAACTATATAGTGCCAGGTTTTTATTTATTATTAAAAATATTAAAAACTTAGGTAAAAAACATACAGGAATAGAGCCAGCTATAGCTATATTAATAGTTTTATTTAGATCAGTTAGATAACCAAAGCCAATTAATGCAAACAAAATTCCCATTCTATTAAAAAAGTGTTACTTCACCATTATCCGGCAGGATTCTTACCTGCTAAATCTAGTATAACCGTAAAGCAAATCCCTGGCCAACTTACTGAAACTAAGCCCGGTACAAAAGTAGCAGTAATAATTAAAAATGGACTGCTGTGGCTCTTCAGAGAAAAAAGCGAAAAAATAAAAAATATCACACTAGTTAGTAAACCGATTAAAAAGGAGGGAAATTGTCTCTTTCAAAAAAATTTTCCCCGGATCCAAGCTAAGTTGGACATACCAGTAACTCCTTCGAGATATAAAGTAGCAAATACTAATGGGATAATAATTTTAATAGAAAAATCTGCTCCCAAAATCCCTTTTGTTATAATTATTTAGTTTAAACTTACTCCATTTTTTTCCTATTGCTTTCATATTGTATTTTGAATTAACAACTTTTTATTCTATAATGAATGTATGAATATTTATTACTGGTCAGGTTCGTATTAAATTTCTAAAATATCGTGTAGTATTTAAGATCATGCTTTATTATCCAGGTTTCTAAAATATTGATAAAAATAGAGAAGCCAGAAGGGATGATAGAAATTATTAATTTAAATAAGATTGATGGAAAAGAGCGGGTTGTTATTGATAATGTTCAACCTGAAATTAATAACGGCAGATTTGACATTAAGAGAATTGAAGGGGAAAGCGTAAAGGTAGGTGCTGATATCTTCGCCGACGGACATGAACAGGTGCAGGCATATCTGCTTTTCCGCAAAAAAGGGGAACGTTACTGGCAAAAAAAATCTATGTCGGTTGTAGCAAAAGACTGCTGGCAGGGTGAGTTTGTGGTCAACGAGACCGGTATTTACGAATATACTATAGTAGCTATGGTAGACCATTTAGCTACCTGGTGGAGGGATATTCAAAAAAAAGCTGCCAGCCCTGACAATTTATCAGTTGATTTAAAAAATGGGCTCCCCTTATTGGCTAAAATTATCCCCAAAATTGAAGAACCTAATAAAAAAGCTATTATGCAAAAGATAATGACTTTAATTCAGAAAGGTGAGAAACAGGAAGAGATAATAATACTATTAGCACAGGAATTGGATGAAGAGTTTCTAAAAAAATATCCCTTACCAGACCATATTACCTCTTATGACCAAAAATTAAGGGTAGTAGTTGATCGAAAAAGAGCCGGTTTCAGTGCCTGGTATGAAATGTTTCCCCGCTCCTGTTCTGCCATACCAGACTCTCATGGCACTTTCCGTGATTGTCTGAACTGGATTCCGGAAATTGCGGAAATGGGATTTAATGTACTTTACTTTCCCCCTATTCAC
>JAKPKS010000198.1 GCA_029553585.1 Candidatus Atribacteria bacterium
TGATACATATATAGTTCAGCGTTACCATGATTATTTCTACTATCTATGGGATAACAAGTACAGTGTAAAAAGGTATGAGGAATTACTGAGGCATCCGGGAATCCGGCTACAAGAACCTGTTTCAGAATCTAAACAAAATCACTTCCTTGTTTACAAGAATATGTTGTTAAGGTATATGGTCACTCAGGCCGAAAATTTATGCGAGTTCTTAAAAGGGAGGTAAAGTTTTATGATAGTTTTGGAAAAAAAGACCAGGAAAAGACCGGAGGAAGTATTAAAGAAAGCAAAATTATTCTTTGGCACTGAAGGAAAAGGACTGGAAATTTCCTCTGAAGATAGCTGCTGCATTTCCTTTACCGGTGGTGGGGGTTTTGCAAGCATCAGCGTGTCAGAAGATGCCGCCTATACTGTAGTTAAGGTAGAGGCAAGAGAGTGGGAATACCAGGCTAAAGAGTTTCTAAGCACCCTTTAGTTTGCACAGAGCAAATATTTAAACTATCAATTAGTCAAATCTCCACCAAATTATTTTATAAATTTAAGACAATAAGCAATTATTTTTTAGATATACAAAATTTATAACCGATTAAACCTAAAAAATAATATTTTTATTATTAAAAAGAACATTTTACAATAATTTCTAATAATCTTATACCAATTGGTAACATTTAAGTGTATAATAGTATAGTTTTAAAAAATAATTTATTGTCTTATAAAACAAGGTTTTATAAAATGAAAAGAAAAATATTAAAAAATAAACCCCTTGTAGAGGCTATTTTTGAACTACGGTGGAAATTAGAAGATGACAAAAACGCCATTGGAATTAAAAAAGATCCTCATTATAAGATATTAGTTGGAAGAGTTTATGATAATGTTAAAGGAAATTACCCATATTATTCGCAACTTCCAACTGCACATATGCCAGATGAAATTGCTGGATACGTTGTTCAACATCAATTTAGGAAGGCCAAAGATAAATGGCCACTTATTCAGTTAGGACCGGGTATTATTACTTTAAATAGCACTAATGATTATGTTTGGGAAAATTTTGAAAAAAATATGCTTGATCTTCTTGATGTTCTCTTTAAATCATATCCAGAATCGCATAAAAATTTAAAAGTCGAGGGATTAACTCTACGTTATATTAATGCAATTGACTTTGACTTCAAGAAAGATAATGTATTTGACTTTTTAAAAGAAAAAATGAAAGTAAATATTATTTTAAATAAAAAATTATTTGATAAAACTGGTGTTGATAGCCTACCCTTAAATTTAGACTTACGGTTTAGCTTTCTTTCATCAAAACCACAAGGTGCGATATTATTAAGACTTTTTAATGGTACAAGGGATGGTAGAAATTCACTGCTATGGGAAACACAAATACAATCTATTGGAGAAAATATTCTGGCAGATCAAAATGCTATAATATCGTGGGCTAACGAAAGCCATCTATTAGTAGATGATTGGTTTTTTAAAATCATTGCAGGAGATCTTCTAAGGAGGTTTGAATAGTGTTTTGCGAAATTACCTATGATGACTTACAAACTGATTTCTATCCAATCCAGGACTTATTTTCTATAAGCTCTTTTAAAAATACTATTTTGAGTGGTATATTACGAAGCTGGCTCTTAAATTTTATGGATGAAGATTTTGAAAAAGCACCTTCCTATACGTTCAATTTTAATATTAAAGATGTCATAAATATTGATTATTCATCATCTATATATAGAACATATGATATTGAAAATGATACTGTACTCACAAAAGAGCATAATAGAAAAACAGAACAAATAAAGGCATTGAAAAGTATTGCAGGTATTTTAAATGATTTGACCCCTGAGCAAATGAAAATATTTGAAGAGGCAGTTAAAAGGAGACCTCTTTTTAATGAAATATGTTCTTGACACAAATATTGTTACAGCAATTATGAAGAAAGATGAAAAAGTAATTCAAAAAATTGAAAATATCTTACAAGATGGTAAGATCATTTTTATTAATGCTATTTCTTATTACGAAATCAAACGTGGCCTTTTAGCGGCCAACGCATATAAAAAATTAAGTTGTTTTGAAAAAGTTTGCAAGATATTTAGTATTACTTTGCTTGACAATATCATCATTTTAGACAAAGCATCGGAAATATATGCGGATTTAAAGAAAAATGGTAACTTGATTGAAGATGCTGATATTCTAATTGCTTCTATTGCTATGTTTAATGATTGCATTCTTGTTTCCGATGATTCTCACTTTAAAAGAATCCAAAATCTACAACTTGAAAATTGGTTAAATTAATCAGTTAGATTACAAAACTGTGTTTTATGCTTATTTAAGAGAAAAATAATGAAAGAGAAATGAACCTTTCTTTATAGATTAAAAGGTTGATTGTGTTTTTGTGAAATAGATCTTTCAGTGTTTATTTGGGGCTCTGAAATCCAAACTTGATCTTGGGTTCATCTGATTCTTTTAAACTTCCATATCTTTCTTCGTATTTTTTTATATTGTCCTCTAAGGCTTTTAGTATCCTCTTCATGTGTCTCGAACTACTTATTACTCTAGCTGCAATCTTGCCTTCAGGAGGAAAAACTGTTATAAAATCCATGATGAATTCTTCTTCTGTATGCGTAACGAGCATGTTATTAGCATAAACCCCGCCTAATACCTCTGGAGTAAAATTAATTTTAATTTTGTTTTGATTTGTCATTTTCATACTCCTTATTTATTATCAATACTCTAATTGATAAATTAATGATAAAAATGCCAGCTCTCAATACAGCTTTATTAAAAAAGATTTTTGTATAGTCTTTTTACCTAAAGTTGAAGATAGAATATTTTTAGCGAGTATTATCTTATCTTATTACACAATATATGCCTTATATCTATATATAAGCAATGAACAATGCGCACTGCAAAATATTCAAAACCTTTCATCTGGTATAAATCATTCAGTGCTCTGTATCTTTTGGTGGGTAAGGGTCATTCCCTGGCCTAATAGTATCTTTACTTCTAATTTTTCCATCTTTTCGTCGCATTATAGTCAGTTCTCCGCCACCCTGATTTGTTAACATTCTTTTTGCAGCATCTCCCGCATCCCGTTGGGTAGCATGAACACTTGAAGATTTTTTAGCATCATTTCTTTTATTATGCCATTGACCATCTTTTCGATAGACACTCCTGTCTCTGCCTTTGCTCATGTATCTCACTTCCTTTCTATCATTATATTATTCTTATTTTCGATAATATCTCTTTATCCTTTCCCGATCTTCATTTTCTTTATCACCTTTATAATAAATCTCTACAAATTCAATCATATCTTTTTCTTCATAGTATACATATATAATACGTATCCCGCTTTTTGCTCCAGTTCCTTTTAAAGACTTATAAGCAAACTTCTTAGCTTTATAGATTGGAGGATTGTCTATGCCCAGACCAGCTATTCTGAAAACCCCTGAATTATCGATATTGAGTTTTTGGTACAGATTTAATTGTGTATTAATAAATACTTCTATATCTTCTTTAAGTGTCTTAAACCTCTTCAATAGTTTCTTGAAATCCTGCTCAAATTCTTTTAAATAACCGATACTATTGAATATTTGTCTCTGTTTTTTCACTATATTAACTCACTGAATAAGGTATAGTCCGGTAAAATACTGACTCATAATCAATAACCTCTCCATCTTCAGTTGTAAGCCAGGGCACATCGTTATGAGAATATTCACTTATCTGAATAGCATTCATATCAGATAATTTATTTAACACATCGTTAATGACCTGTAATTCCTGTGCTTTTAGTTTTGATAAATCAGGATCTCTCAATGGTATATATTTGGTCTGGGGATATTTAAAATAGTCGTCTGAGATCTTAATTAAGTCACTTCCTTCCATTTCTCTAACTATTTTGTCAAACTCTTTGGGTGTTGGGCCATAGTGATTCTTGATATAAGTGGCACCAATTAACTGTTCTTCAAATTTTTCATAATAATTAAAATCTATAAAGTAGAGCATTTTGTACAATACTGTTTGTCCAACATTGGGTTTTGAACCGACTTTCCCTAAAACGTAGAGCAGTACTTCTTTGAATTTCTCTATATTTCTCTGTGGCACACTTATCCTTATCTGTCCTTTCACTTCAGGTGTTTTTTCTGTGCTTTTTTCCAGGATTACCTCTATATCCTTTTCTAAGTTGAGCAAAATATCTGTTGAAACGTTAAAAGTTCTGGATAAAGCAATCAATTCCTCAGTGCATATTTTTCGCTTACCATTTTCAATTTGTGAAACAGTAACTCTGCTAATTGCCAATTTCTTTGCCAAATCTTCTTGGGAAAGCCCCTTTCTTTCTCTGAACTCCTTTATTCGATTACCAATTTTTCTCATTAAGGCATCCATAGTGGAAACCCCCTCCGTTAGTTTTCTTTTTTTATATTCAGGTTGTATTAATACCATTCTATACTATGTTAGAAAAATTGTCAACTATATGTAATATATTCTTTCATCATATTTTACAAAAAGGTAATTATAAAAATTTTTATTCCGGATTGTATTAATTACTTAATGTTAATTTATACTTTATTAAAATAAACAGACTCTGCTGTAGCAGAGTCTGTTGCACTCCCGGCAAGGGGAGCTTTAGTATATTCTTTTATGTTATAGTATATTGTTAATACTTTTTAATCGATGACCTGGGATTGGGGAACGGTGGCAACACTGGCTACTTTATCATCCTGGTCCAAATTCATGACCTTCACTCCGATGGAATTTCGGCCAGTTCTGCTGATTTCTTTAACCGGAACACGAATAATTATCCCCTGCTGGCTGATTAAAACCAGCTCATCCCTTTCATTTACTACTTTAACGGAGATGACATCCCCTCTCTCTTTAGAGAGGTGTATTGACTTAACTCCCTTACCCCCTCTGGTTTTGGCAAGCCGGTAAAATTTCAGTGGTGTTCTTTTACCTGAGCCATTTTCAGTGATAAGCAGGATATCTTCATCAGAATCGGGCTGCACCATACTAAGGTCAATCAGGTAATCATCTTTAGCCAGGTCGATTCCTCGACATCCCATAGCGGTTCGACCCATGGGACGAATCTTTTTCCCGGAAAAGTAAGCAGATTTTCCCTTTCTGGTAGTTAAAATGACATTTTCCACTGCACTGGAGAGTCTCACCCTGATTAACTCATCTCCTTCATTTAAAGAAATAGCTATAATCTCTTTGTTTTTCAGACTGGCAAAGGAATGAAGGGGAACTTTTTTAACCTTCCCCTGCCTGGTAGCCATATATAGGAAAAAGGTATCAGATTCACGGGATTTTTCAAATTCCATCTCACGAATGGGAATAACGGTGGTAATCTTTTCTCCCTTGGCAATACCCAATAAGTTGACAACAGCAATACCTCTCGAGGTTCGGCCTCCTTCCGGAATTTCATGCGCCTTCCTGCGGAACACACTCCCCTTGTTGGAAAAGAACAGGATGTCATGCAGATTGGTGGTGATATAGAGATTATCCACCAGGTCCTCTTCTTTGACACCCATACCTATGATTCCCCTGCCACCCCGACGCTGTTTACGGTAGGTATTCAAGGGCAATCTCTTCAGGTATCCGTCTTTGGTATAGGTAATAACAATATCTTCTTCGGCAATATAATCTTCCATTTCTAATTCTTTCTCTTCTTTGACTATCTGGGTGAGCCGATTGTCGGCATATTTGTTCTTCAATTCCAACAGTTCATCTTTTATAGTCAGCATAAGTTTACGCTCACTCCCTAAGATCTCTTCCAGGTAAGCAATTCTCTTTATTAATTCCAGGTATTCATCTTCCAATTTTTGGATTTCAAGCGAGGTAAGTCTCTGTAAACGCATATCCAATATTGCCTGAGCCTGCTTTTCACTCAGTAAAAATCTGCTAATCAGGTTTGTCCGGGCAGAATCCACATCTTTAGATTTTTTGATAATCTGGATGACTTCATCGATATTAGCCAGGGCAATCTTGAGGCCCTCTAAAATATGGGCTCTCTCCTGAGCCTGCTTCAGCTCAAAACGGGAGCGCCGCTCCACCACAGTCTTACGATGAGCTAAAAAATAACTTAATGCCTCACGCAGACTGAGCTGTTTAGGCCTTCCCTCCACAATGGCTAACATATTGATACCAAAGGAGGTTTGCAGGTTGGTGTGTTTGAATAAATTATTCAATAAGACATGAGCATTGGTATTTTTTCTGAGCTCAATGACGATACGCATCCCGTTTCGGTCAGACTCATCTCTTAAGGCGGTTATATCATTAATCTTTTTTTCCTGTACTAAGGTAGCTATGCTTTCCACCAGGTTAGCCTTGTTAACCTGATAGGGTAGTTCTTTTACCACCAGCGTAGGGGTACGCTGGCTTTTTTTGTCTAAATTTTCGGAAATTACTTTGGCTTGCAAGGTAATAATACCCTTTCCGGTTTCATAAGCCTCTCTGATACCAGAAATACCATAGATTGTGGCACCGGTAGGAAAATCTGGTCCGGGTAATACTTGCATAATCTCGTCCAGAGTTGCCTCTGGATTCTCAATAAGCAGAACACAGGCATCGATTACTTCCCCCAAATTATGTGGAGGTATATTGGTAGCCATACCCACCGCGATACCTGAGGAGCCATTGATAAGCAGCTGAGGTACTGGAGCCGGTAAAACTACCGGTTCTTCTAAAGAATTGTCAAAATTGGGAATAAAATCAACAGTATCCTTTTTTATATCAGCCAGCATCTCCTGAGCAAGGGCTGACATTCTAATTTCGGTATAACGCATGGCTGCTGCAGCATCACCATCAACAGAGCCAAAATTCCCCTGCCCGTCTACCAGAGGATAACGGTAGGAAAAGTCCTGTGCCATTCTAACAATGGTATCGTATACTGCCATATCGCCGTGGGGATGGTATTTACCTAAGGTATCTCCCACAATCCTGGCTGACTTTTTATAGGGTTTATCAGGGGTATTGCCTAACTTGTACATAGAATAAAGCACACGTCTATGTACCGGCTTTAAACCATCCCGTACGTCAGGAATAGCCCTTCCTACAATCACACTCATGGCATAATTGAGATAAGAGGTTTTAATCTCATCGGTAATATCGGTAGGTATTTCCCGAAGCCCTGTTACATTTGTCTGTTTTTTTTCTTCCTGATTTTCTTGCTCTTCTCTGTTCACATCATCACTCATAGTAGATATGCCTTACTTTATAAAATATTTGAATATCTAAAAATACTAAACTAATAAACTAAAAACCAATCAGATAAATACTCATTAAACATCTAATTCTAATACCTCAGCACTATGCTGGTAGATAAATTCTTTTCTTGGCTCTACCTTGCCTCCCATTAGCATGGTAAACATTTCATCTGCCTCTAAGGCGTCTTCCAATTCCACCCTTTTGACTACTCTGGTCTCTGGATTCATAGTTGTCTCCCATAACTGAGCAGGATTCATTTCGCCAAGCCCCTTGTAACGCTGGATGTTATAGTTTCCCTTTAAATCCTTAATCTTTTTTTGTAATTCCTCTTCGTTGTAAAAATACTCATTTTTCTGATTGTAGCTCAGTTTATAGAGAGGCGGTCTGGCAATGAAGATTTTTCCTTCTTCTACCAGTTTCCTCATATAACGATAAAAAAGTGTCAATAGCAGTGTTTTAATATGCTCTCCATCTACATCGGCATCGGTCATAATAATAATTTTGTGGTACCTTAATTGGGATAAATCCAGCTCATCATCTTCCCCCACCTGTAATCCAGAGGCGGTTATAATGGCTCTAATCTCATTATTGGTCAAAACCTTATGGATACGAGCTTTTTCCACATTAAGGATTTTTCCTCTCAATGGCAGGATAGCCTGAAACTTGCGGTCCCGTCCCTGTTTAGCAGAACCGCCTGCAGAATCACCCTCTACCAGAAATAATTCCCTATGCAAAGGGTCCTTCTCAGAACAGTCTGCTAATTTCCCAGGCAGTGCACCCAAGCTGAATCCATTTTTCTGCCTGACCAGTTCCCTCGCTCTACGGGCTGCTTCGCGCGCTTTGAGGGCAGAAATAGATTTATCAAGAATCTTTTGAATGGTGTCTGGATTTTCAATAAAAAATCCGCTCAATTTTTCATTTAGAATTGAGGACACAATACCCCTAACTTCACTGTTTCCTAATTTAGTTTTGGTTTGTCCTTCAAACTGAGGATTAAGCAGTTTTACACTGATTACAGCAGTCAATCCCTCCCTGACATCATTACCCAGCAGACCCTGTTCTAATCCTTTCAGTGAATACCTTTTAGCATTCGGGATACTGTCATTTTTAAGGTAATCATTGATGGTTTTGGTCAGGGCAGTCTTAAACCCGGCTAAATGAGTGCCCCCTTCTTCGGTGTGGATATTATTAGCAAAAGAAAGAACATTCTCTAAATAACCGGCATTGTATTGGATAGCTATCTCTATCTCTATATCATCCTTCTTGCCACTGATATAAAAAGGTTTACTGAAGAGTACATCCTTGTTTTTATTGAGGTATTTGACAAATTCAACTATTCCGCCTTCATAATGGAAGACAGTGTTTTTTTCCGGTTCCCGTTCATCGATCAGTTCAATTTTAACTCCGGCATTTAAAAATGCTAACTCTTTCAGGCGATGGGCTACAATGTCTACATTAACATTGATATCCTCGAAAATTTCTGGGTCGGAACGATAGGTTATCTGGGTACCTGTCTTGGTAGTTTTGTCAATTACCTCAAGCTCGCTAACTGGTTTGCCTCTCTCGAATCTCTGCCAGTATACTTTTTTATCACGGCTTACCGTCACTTCCAGCCATTCAGATAAGGCATTTACCACCGATACACCTACCCCGTGTAATCCGCCGGAAACCTGATAGCTACCCGAGCCGAATTTTCCTCCGGCATGTAATTTGGTTAAAACAGTAGTAACTGCAGGTAATTTGGTGATATTATGTATATCAACTGGTATTCCCCGTCCATTATCAATTACGGTAACACTGTTGTCGGTATGAAGGATTACCTTAATTTTATTGCAATACCCGGCCATAGCCTCATCTATACTGTTATCCACCACTTCATCTACTAAGTGATGTAAGCCCCTGCTGCCTGTACTGCCAATATACATACTCGGTCTTTTTCGGGCTGCCTCCAGGCCTTCCAGGACCTGAATTTGTTTAGCCGTATATTGCACTGGGTCATTAGCTTTATTTTTAACCATTTTTTATTTGCTCCGCATTTTTGAGTAATCCGTTAGACAAAATTAAACCGTGACGGCAAGCCACGGTTTTTACCCACATTTAGTAGGTCAGTATCTAAAATGATACTATATAAAAGGGTTTTTGTCAATTATTACTATATTATGCTATTATTTTTTATATTTGTTTATGCTATTAAATATAACTATTTTTATTTATTATGATATTATTTATAGTATTTATATGTTATAATACTAACATTATTTATTATTGATAAATTTATTGGGTTTTATTCTTATAATAATGTTTTCTATTAAATCCTGACCGATTTTCTGGTTTAGTAGATTTATTATTTCACCCTTTCTGATATTAATTTCGCTGGCCCAGACATGGTTTTTCACTATCAAGAAAAGGATGTTATTCTGAATTTTTACCGGTTTGGTGTTTAAAGCGATATTTTGAGGAAGGATATCCTCCCATAGATCAAAAATATTATAACCATCCATTCTCTGTGTCCAATGGCGTGTTTTGAAAAAAGACTGGATAACATCGCTAATATGTTTTGGTTCACTATTTTTCATTTTCTTCTACCATTCCGCCTCTTACTTTAAATACCCGGGCAGACTCTACAATATGGTATGGAACAAAATCCTGTAAATCAATACTGGTAATAAAAGTCTGTATAGGCTTTTCTTTGATTAATTTAATTAAAAACAATCGCCTTTCGGCATCAAGCTCAGACAATACATCATCTAATAATAATGGTGGGTACTCGCCATCTTTTTCCCGGATTAATTCCAGCTCAGCCATCTTGAGAGCCAATACCACAGTACGCTGCTGTCCCTGGGAGCCGTAGAGACCTAAGTCTATAGAATCACTAAGAATAGAATAATCATCCCGATGGGGGCCAATAGTGGTAACTTTAAGTGTTAAATCTTTGTCCCGGGCATTTTCCAGTTTTTGTTCAAATACCTTTTGAATCTCCTCTTTTTCTTCTAAGAAAGTGGTGAGAAAATTACTGTTATACTTTAGTTTTAGAGTTTCTTTGGGTTCAGTCATCAATTGATGAATGGTTTTAACCTTTTGATTAATTAACTGGAGGGTTTTTATTCTATACCAGGTAATTAGACTTCCTGCTTCCACAATTTTCTGGTCCCATTCACTTAAATGACGGTCTAAATTGTGCTTATTTCTTTCCGTCTTCAATAATATATTTCTTTGGAATAAAATCCGGTTGTAGTCTCTCAAATAGTGCTCATAGGTGGGATTTAAATTAATAATTACCTCATCTAAAAACTTCCTGCGCAGTGAAGGCGAACTCTTAATGATCTGTAGATCTTCCGGGGTAAAAATCACCGGATAGAATCGTTCGGTAAGCCAGGATTTAGAACGGTATTTCTTATTTACCTTAATAATCTTTTTAGTTTTAGGAGATAAAGGGTTTAATTTTTCTATATTCTGAAACAGGATATTAATTTGAAATGATTCACTGTCTTTACTTACCTCTCCGGAAAGATAACCCTGTTTTTCCTGCCAATTAATTAAAGTGGATTCATCTTTGGTGCGATAAGTTCCCCCTCTTAACAGGGTATAGATTGCCTCAATTATATTGGTTTTACCCTGAGCATTATTCCCTATCAGAATATTTAGTGAATTATTAAAATTTAAGGTAGTATCTAAAAAGTTTCTAAAACAGACTAATCTAAGTTTATTAACATCCAAATAATTCTTCCTTCCAGCACTTTAATCCATTCTTACTGGCATTAAAACATAAGAGTACTGTTCATCTTTTGAGAGTGGATTTATCATAGCGGGATTTAAGTTTTCATTTAATTTTATTTCGGTCTGGTCGGTTTTTATTACCCTTAGGACATCATTGATATAACGTGAGTTAAAAGAAATCTCTATATATTCCCCATCCACCAGGCAGGGTATCTGTTCGTTAGCATCTCCGATATCTGGAGTTTTTGCCTTTAAAATTAATTGTCCCCTATTCTCTCCTGGTTGTTGGGCAAAAATATGTGTTTCCAGTCTGATGGTATTGAGGTCCTCTTTAACAAATAAAGTGATTCTCTCCATCTTTTGTCTAAATTCTTCGGTATTAACTGTGATAATAGCCTTAAACTGACGTGGTATTATTTGATTATAATCAGGGAATTGTCCATCAATAATACGGGAGAACAGTCTAATCTTATCCTTACCCCCCTCTGAATTTATAGTAAAATTAACCTGTTTTTCACCTAAATCTATCTCCACTATACTATCATCTTCAAAGGTGAGTAACTTAGATAATTCAGTTAAAGCCCTCTGGGGAATAATAACTTCAAATTGACTGTCTGTTTCAATCTTATTCTTACCAGTTAATTTAATCTTTTTTAGGGCCAGGCGATGACTGTCCGTTGCTGCCACTTCTAATCCTTTTTCTACATTTTTAAATAAAATACCATTTAAAAAAGACCTACTCTCATCCCTGGAAGAGGCAAAAATAACCTCCTGTAGGGTATCTTTTAAAATTTTTTGGGTTAGTTTAATTTTTATTTTACTCTGAATATTTGGGAATGTTACAAAATCTTCGGCAGGAAAACCAAAAATCTTATAATTGGATACATCTTCTTCTTTGATATGAATTACGTTATCTTTATCTGATTCAATCTCAATATTCCCTTCTGAAAATTTTCTAATCAGATCGCTGAAAATTTTATTTGGAATTACTACCTCGCCATGTTCAATAATCTGTGCCGGAATATAATAATCGATCCCTATCTCTGAATCGGTGGCAAATAGGTGAATTCTATTATCATTGGTCACCTCAAAGAGGATTCCATTATAGATGGGTAAACCTAATTTAGTGGAAATGGCTTTTTGTACTATCTGGGTTCCATTTTCTAAGCTTTTTTGAGAACAGATAACTTTCATTTCATTTCTCCTGTCGCTAATTTTGAAAAATTTAAGAGTTACTATTTCTCTTTAATCTATTTAATTAAATATTAATAGTAGTAATAGTAGTAGTGTTAATTAGGTGAATAATCTATTTTTAACCTTATAATATAAAAGGAAGCCATGTGGATATTATTCTTAATAACTAGTTTTTTTATTAACACTATCCACAGCCTGTAATTTAGTTAAAAATTTTCTAAAATTATTATTTTTAATAATTATTTTTTATGATTATATCTAATTAAATAATTTTTTAATATTTAAGAATCATTTATAATCTTGTTTTTTATTCTATCTATATCTAATTTAAGTTTACTATCAGTATTTAATTGTTCTTTAATTTTATTATAGGAATGAATAACTGTGGTATGGTCCTTGCCGCCAAAGGAATCACCAATTACAGGGAGGGAATTATTAGTTAACTCTCTGGCTAAATACATGGCAATATGACGAGCTTCTACTATATTTTTAGTCCTTTTTGGTGATACTAACATTCCTTGTTTAAGATTAAAATATTCTGCGGTATGTCTTTGAATTAAAGGAATTGATATTTCCTTTCTCTCAATAGTAATTAGATCTTTTAAGATATGCTGAGCCTGTGTTGAGGTAATATCTTTTTGACCGGTCAGGTCAATAAAGGCCTTTAATTTATTTAAGGCACTCTCTAATTGACGGATATTAGAAGGTTTAGCAGCGATATAATTTATTATTTCATCTGATAATTCTAATTGATAATTTTCTGCCTTCTTTTGTAAGATAGCGATTCTGGTTTCTAATTCAGGGGATTGAATATCAGCAATTAAACCCCATTCAAACCTGGAAACCAGACGTTCTTCTAAATTAGTAAATTCTTTTGGTGGCTTGTCGGAGGTAATAACAATCTGTTTAACTGCGTTGTAGAGGGTGTTAAAAGTATGGAAAAATTCTTCCTGAGTCCTTTCTTTGCCAATTATAAATTGAATATCATCAATTAACAACACCTCATAACTGCGATATTTTTCCCGAAAGGCCACGGTAGCATCATCTTTAATAGCATTAATTAATTCATTGGTAAACTCTTCTGAAGAAACAAAGGCAATATTAATAGAATGTTGAGAATTTCTCTTGATAATAAAATTTCCAATGGCGTGTAAGAGGTGTGTTTTCCCCAATCCTGCTCCTCCATAGATAAAGAGAGGATTATATGATTTAGCTGGAGATTGGGCTACCGCCAGACAGGCAGCATGGGCAAGCCGGTTACTGTTTCCGACTACAAAATCATCAAAGATATATTTGGAATTTAAACCAGTTTGATTGTACAATTTTTGATGAATGTCCCTTTCCTCATTTCCCTTCTTTTTTCCGGTACCCTTTTTAGTATACACCTCAGGTTGTTTGATTGTATCAATATTAAATTTTATAACAAGATCATTATTAAAGCCGAAATTATTAACAAGTGTATCTTTAATCAGCTCATAATAGTCTTTTTTAAGTTTGTTTTTAAAAAACTCAGCTGGTACCGCTAAGTTTAACTCATTATTATTTAAGTTAATAAATTTTATCTGGGAAAACCAGGTATTATATTGCTGTGTACCCAATCTTTCTCTGATTTTTTGCAGTACATCTTCCCATTGTTCATTTAATTGATGATTAATCATAATTAATCCTGATATCGTATATATTTAGCGATAAATTAAGTGTCTGTTTAAAAGTACCGTTAAATGGAATATTTAATTAAAAATAAAAAAAGATATTAACAATATTCACAATAATCTGTGGAAAACAGTCTATAAGTCTGTTGGTCAAGGATAAACAAGCTCTGGGTATAATTCAAAAATTTTTGGAAAAAATATTTGTTCCCAAGACTCCTAAATAATAAAGAGTTTTCACTTAATTCACAGTTTATTAACAGTTGTGGAAAAAGGGAAAAAAAGTTTAGCATAGATTCCTAATTCGATCAGGGATTTTTTTAAAATAAGAAAAAAATGGCTATTTAATCTTAGTTTAGTTTTTTAAAAAAGACAAGGGTTATTTTCAATTACAATAGTATTACAATAGTACTGCTAATATCATAGCAAAAATAAGCTAATCTGAAAAGGCCGTTTTTAAATATTCTGCCAATTGTAAATATTCTCTTAATCGATTATACCCTCACCTCTTCCAATCCCGACTAAAGACGTTCGTGTCAACAACTTGTGGGTACTTTTCCTTACCTCAGAAATTAGGGAAATGAAATCAGGTTACAGAGTAAGCGATAATAAACAAATTCTAACAGTAAAACGAAAATAATAATAG
>JAKPKS010000296.1 GCA_029553585.1 Candidatus Atribacteria bacterium
TCATTGGCATAGAATGGAATCCTCATAGTAGTAGTACTAGTTGCTGAGAGACCCTGTATATACGTATCTGAAGATGATGTATTCTGTGGCCTAGCTCCCCTGCCAAAGAGATAGTAGCCTGTATCTGTGGGCAATCCAGAGAGAGTGAATGTTGAAGCCTTTTGTGGCTTCTGAGTTACTGGTATACTAAGGTTAGCATCCCCACAGGTTAAGAAGATATACCCTGAACGGTTAGCTCCAGTTTGATTACTCGATAAAGCGGTCAGGGATAACCTGTAATGGTTCTCAAGGTCTACTACTGGGGCAATGGATACTGAGCACCAATCGGGAGCATTACCCACATGGGGAGTTTCTGGCTTTTTAGACCCATCACTACCCTTTAAATAGGCCATCACAAGGATTTGAGCAGTATTATATTTATCACTACCTAAAGGCAATGTGTTTGAAACCATTTTTATGTATCCACTATAGGTTACACCAGCCTTTTGAGTTACTGTGAGATTGATTTTGTTATTAGACCCATTTTGGGCAAATGTCAGAGTAGTAGACCTTGAGGACCCAGTATTTTTTGAATAGTTAATTTTTACATCTAAGTAACCATCTCCAACGGTAACTCCTCCCCAAATAGCCCAACTTACGGAGGCTGAGCCCAAAGTACAAGAGGGTGTAGAGGTTGAAACTACTTTGCCATTTACCAGTTTCCTTTTGAGGGAAGTGATACGGTAGGTTATAGTACCACCCTCTGAAGATACAGTATCTGTACCTGTATCTGTAATTGCACGTGCTAGTTTGAATAATGTTTCTTCCATATCTTTATAAGTTTTTGGTTTATAGAAAGAACTTTGATATTGTAATCTACCAGAGGGATAATCCGAAGTCTATGATATTATATAATCAATATAAAGAATTATGAGAAAGTATCAGTATCAGATTTACTACCATACAAGCAGAGGAAGGTACTTCATTAAGATTAGGTATTCCTTCCTGGGATTGGTGTTTTGGCTTACACTTAGAGATAAGTATTCGAGTAATATAGAAACCTTCCTTGATAAGGATAAGGCAATTGAAAGGGCAGAAGATTATTTAAGATATTTATACCTAAAGAGAAAAAATAGTAGGGTGTTAAAGGTTACTGGGAGAATAGATATTACCAGTAGGTTAAAATCAGTGAGGGAGGATTATTAAGATGGTGAAGGTTGAAACAATTAGGGATGATAATGAAAAGAGGATTCTTAAATGCCAAGAGGATAATCGGATTTGGTATCAGATATGGATTACCCAATTGGATATGAATTGTATAGAAAGGTACTTTGATGGATATGGTGAAGTTAAGAGATGGTGGTTAAGGAATCTTCAACAGTATTATGTTTTCTTTTATGAGAAGAAAGGTGGTAAGGTTCGAGGAGTTCTTGGGAAAGATAGGACTAAGGATTTAATTCGTGCTATACTTTAATTAGTTGCCAGAGACCTAACATCCCTGGCTTCTTTGTGTGTTATGTGAGCATGTGTGGTTGTGGGATATCTAGGTATGCCCTTAATATGAGGAGTGATTTTTGTGGGGTACTAAAAATGTGTATTTGCCTTCAAGGTACCCCTTAATGTGAGGGCTTCGAAAGTTGTGGTACTAAAAGGGGAGTACGGTTCCCTTAAATTTAACATTTGAAAATAAAAAGTAAGGGACAAACATTTTTATTTATCCCTTTGCTTTCTTTTAGTCCTCAAAAGTTTCGTTATCGTCTTTTAAAATTTCTTTTATATCCTTATAGCATTGAATAACTAAATAAGCTATAATTACAAACAATGCTATATTAATAATTAAATATTGTGTAAATACTGCCATATCTTTATAAATGATTTATTTTAAGTTAGTAGGGGAAATATTTCCCCTACTTTAATTTTGTTTTACTTCAAAGATTTTTTTACAATCTCAAGCCCTTTTATTAATATCTCTTTCTTTTCTTCTTTTGTGTTTTCGCTTGCAATTGAAGAAAAAGAAAAATCATTTATAACATAGACTTGTTTATAAAAGTCTATAAAGCCCTCAATTAGTTTTTTATCTGCACTTGTTGCAATCGTAGAAAGAAAATTGAAAGTTACATTTCTGAATTTTTTGCGTAATGATTTGATTTGCTTTTCGTTTGCTCCCAAAAACAATTCTTTTTTATAAATCTCTGTTTTTGTCCCTAAAGCCGTTTTAAAAAGTCCTTGATTTTTTTCTTTGACTGATTTTAAAACGTCTAAAGCTATTAAACTATTTGCTTTGCTGTTTACACTTGCTTTTTCTACATTCGT
>JAKPKS010000211.1 GCA_029553585.1 Candidatus Atribacteria bacterium
GGTGCATTCCATCTTCCTATTATTCAGCTTTATTTGATTGTTTCTGAAAATCAACAATTTTGCGATAGGCTTGAACAAGGTTATTTTCATTTCTGGCAAAATGATGGCGGAAAAGAATGAGCCCATCTTGATGATAACGTGGTACCAAATGGACATGAAAATGAAAAACAGTCTGTTTGGCAACAGTGCCATTAGATTGAATGATGTTTAAGCCAACAGTATTAAAGATTTGTTGATAATCCAGGGCTAATCTTTTACTTATTTTCATAATATGGACAAGAATATCTTCTGGAATTTCATAAATATTTTTATAATGTTCTTTCGGTATAATCAGGGTATGACCCTCGGTAACCGGGAAAGCGTCTAAAAAAGCCATACATAGATTATCTTCATAAATAATATAAGCCTGTTTTTCTTTACTGGCTATCTTACAAAAAATACACTCTTCTGACATAACATCTCCTCCTAGTATTTGTTTGCTATAATATTTTATTCTTTAGCAGTTAGGTGTTAATCGATAGTCTTTGGTATTTAGTTTAAAGCAAAATAAAGGCAAAAACAAAGAGAGTGGGTATATCTGAATGTGATTGCCACGACAGCCCGGAACTCAGGTATAGAGGCTGTCTCGCAATAACCAGTAAAAGGCTATCTCTCCCGTATCTGCGAGGAGCGCAGCGACGTGGCAGTCTCATCCTCTATCACCCGCAGTATTTAACGTTATACAGCAGGCTGTGTCAAAATTGTTTCTATGTATAATTTACCTCCACCTATAGTATTAATTTAACCAAAATATGGGATTAAATGATAAATATTGGGCATAAAATGCACTTTGTCCTCCACTTTACTGTATTTTTGGCTTAAAAAGGTAATTATGACACGGTCTGACGGTATACTATCTACGAGCTTTAGGACGCAAGATGCGCGACGCATAGCAAATTTTAAAACAATAGATCTCCTTTTCTTTTTTCCAGCTGTTCCCAATCAATCTCCCTTCTTTTGGGATATGATTCGGATGTTCCCGGTTTTTGTACAGCATATGAAGCGATTAAATTGGCAATCTGTGCTGCTCTGGAAATTGAATTGGATTCCATTAAACCATAGATAAAGGCGGCATTAAACAGATCTCCCGCCCCGGTAGTATCCACTACCTGTTTTACTGGAAAAGCGGGAATATTAATTATATTATCCTGATGTAAAAAACTGCAGCCTTGTCCCCCTTGTTTGATAATTATCTCTCCTGCACCCCAATCCTTTAATATGCCGGCACCTTGAAGAATATCTGTTGTTTCGGTTAAGATTTCCATCTCTTTTGTATTTGGTAATACATAATCTACCATGCTCCACATCTTCTGCCTTGGCATTTCCAGTAAAGGGGAGGGATCTAGTACGGTTGTAAGTTGATGCTTTTTTGCTATTCTTAAAGCTAATTCTACTGTATCTAAAGGGTATTCCATAGAAACGGTAAGCCATTGGGCCATTTCAAAGAGGTGTTCAAAACGGGATAGAAAATCGGGTTCAATTGAACGATTTATGGCTGGAAACCCCATAATAGTATTATCTCCATCCGGGCTAACCAGTATGGAACAGAGGCCGGTCTTGTGGTTGCTGCTTTTAAAGACAAATTCAATTGAAACCTTATTTTGTCTCAATATCGAAAGAAGATAATCTCCGGCAAAATCATTACCCACTTTTCCTATTAATAAGTTAGCTACATTTAGATTGGTCAGGGCAACCGCTTGATTAGCACCCCGTCCCCCTAAAGAATACCTGATATCACTGGCCCGCATATTTTCCCCTTTTTGGGGAAAACGAGGGATATAAGTTAGACAATCTAAGTTTATAGCACCTATTGCAATAACTGTAGACATACCATCTTATCCTGATATTTTTACCTTATTCTTATCCTATATTATGTGATAAGACTCAATTATTGTCAAAACGGACTATGCTTAAATTAACTGGAATCACTGCAACAGCACAAGTATTTTAAATTGGTAAATGTACTATTGTTTAAGCAAGTGTTTCCTGAGCCAATCTATAACATAAGGGATAACTATATCAAAACGATCCTGACAGCAGTGATTGGAATCCTCAAAAAAGAGAAACTCCTTGTCTTTGCCGGCAGCCCAATCCATATAGTAATAGGCATGCTCAGGTGGGACTACTTCATCTTTGCCTCCCTGTATAATCAACATGGGGCGCTCCAAAGGTGGTGATTTTTTAATATCAATATGACCAAATTCCTCCCAGAATTCTTTAATTTTGTGATAGCCGGTCATAAAATATACCGATCTCCTGGTAGGCAGACTCAATTTTTTGATATGCTTTAAGGGTGGAAAATAGGCAAAACCGCCATTATTTACAGTACAATCAATCCTGTTATCCTGTGTAGCTGCCAATACAGAAAATAAACCGCCAAAACTAAGCCCTATAACTCCGATCCGTTCAAGATCCAGGTGAAAATTATTATTTGCTTCAAACCAATCGATGATAGCAATGATGGCTTGTTCATAATCGGGTATTAAACGCATTCTAGAATGCATTTCTCCTTGTCCCGGTCCATCAAAACTGAAGATATTAAATCCTGCCTTTAAAAAATCCTGAGCGAAAAAATGATTTTCTACCTCTTTTATATTATCTAATACATTTACAAATATAATAAGTGGCTGTCCCGGCTTATTGGCCGGCATTAGATAACCCGGTATGTCGACACCCCGAAAGGGGATCTCTAACCGTATAGGCCTGTCTTCATTTTCATATAGGGCAATAGCTCTTCCATAACATCTTCTGGCCGCCTCTTGTGCCCGGTACTTTTCTTCCACACTATGATAATTAATAAAATCTCCGATATGATAACAACCGGCAGCTTCATGAAAAAGCCGGCGAGCCAAAAAGATATTTCCATCTATCTCCGCTTTTTCAGCCAAAGCTTCTACATCCTGCCCCTCTTTAACCCACTGCCTGGTCCAATCAAAATAATTTCTTACTCTCTTTACAACTCTTTCACTACGAGAGGGATCAACTCCGCACATAGCAAAACGGTTGTAATAGGTAGTGGTAACCATTTTTTGTATTGAAACAGCGCGGGCCAGGATCCTTTCCCAGAATTTTAAAGGCGGCAAGGTTATCAGAGCAGGTTCAGAAGAGAGTGGTTCTTCTGCCAATTTTTCTATAGATTTTTCTCTATCCTCTATTTCTCCCTTCAATTGAGAGAGTAAATCTATTGTAAAACCATTATAGTATACCTCTTTACCATAAAACATCTGGCGGTCAGACGGTTGTATAGCTAATAGATCTAAAAATTCCATTTCTGGTGCTTCTAATTCACCCAACGTTTTAAAATATAGCTGGAATAGAGCTGAAGGAAACTTTTCTGAAATATAGTCTTGCATGGTCAGGATTTCTTGGGCTATTCCGTTTAGGATAAAGCCAAGGCATCCTGTTACAATAATTAAAAAAGCTGCTGTTAGATAAAATAATTTTATTCTTCTACTAATAACCGCATTCGCTCTCATATTAATTTGTACCACTTTTTATAACTATCTCTTTTTAAACAGAGTCTGCTACAATGTTTCAATAAAATATTTTTACCTTTCTTCCAAGATTTCTTTTAATTTTTCCCTATTGATCGTTCGTGATAGAAAAGCTGGCCCTTCCTCCTGGTGCACCTTTAATCTTTGCTCAAAGGTCTTTTTCTTTTCATTCTGGTAAAAAATTCCTAACGGTAATTTTTCTGTTTCTGTGGCTCGTAAAAAAGCCTGCCCCTGGTCATGAACATCATGGTCTTGTAAAATATAGGTATGCTCCTGAAACCATTTATAAGTATTTACTTTGTTAAAAGTGACACAGGGTTGAAAGATATCTACCAGTGCATAGCCGGGATGCTGAATGGCTTTTTTTATAATTTCTACTGTATGCTCCAGATTGGCACAAAAAACACGGGCCACAAAGGAGGCATCCTGAGAGATTGCCAGAGCAATGGGGTTAATGGGCTGAGAAATTACACCATCTACCTGTACCGGAGTTCTATACCCTAATTCACTGGTAGGCGAAGCCTGTCCTTTAGTCAGCCCATAAACCATATTATTATGTACTAATTGAGTAATATCGGGATTACGTCTGATGGTATGGAGAAAATGATTACCCCCTTCTCCATACATATCCCCATCACCACCCTCTGCAATTACTGTCAAGTGAGGGTTACAGGCCTTGATGGCAGTAGCAGGGGGCAGAGCTCGTCCATGTAATCCATTGAACATATGAACATTGAGATATTGTGGAGTCTTAGCTGCCTGACCAATGCCGGATACTATCACAACCTCCTGAGGTTTTAAAGCTAATTCTACCAGAGCACGTTGTAATGCTTTTAAGATAAAGAAATTGCCACAGCCGGGACACCAGGCCGGTTTAACAACTTTTTGTTCAAAACTCATGCTTTTATTCATCTCTGTCCTCCTTTCCCTTCCAATACCTCTTTAATTCCCTGTGCCAGCTCATCAGCATAAAAGGGTAGTCCGTCATATTTTAATATTTTGGTTTCAATAGTGATACCGGTTTGTCTTTCCAGTAATTGACTAAATTGTCCGGTATAATTATTCTCAATACTAATAATTTGTTCCGCTTTATTTAAGAATTTGATGCTATCCTCAGCAATCGGATAAACCTGTGAAAAATGAAGTAAGGAAATGTCCGGTCTATTCAGCCTTTCCAATGCCTCCTGGATGGTATGGTAGTTTGAGCCCCAACCCACACATAAAATACGATAATTTTCGGTTCCACTTAAAACAGGGGGTATCGCCTCTTTTTTTAATTGAGCCCATCTGGCATTTCTTTTTTCTACCATCTTCTTTCTGGTAACCATATCCTCGGTAATCAGTCCCATTTCATCATGTTCATCACTGTCTACCCTGACCAACCCCTCCCCAAAGCCAGGTATTCCTCTGGGAGAAATACCATCCTTACTGCCGAGTTTATACCTCTGATAATCAGCTGGGGTTTCAATAATAAAATGAACTATATCCCCCCTGGGAATACTCAGTTTTTTTATATTATAGTAGGTATCCATGGTATACTGGTCAGTTAAAATAAAGACCGGTATCTGAAATCGGTCAGCCCAGTGAAAGGCTTTCTGGGTAAGCAGATAGGTTTCTTCAATATTTCCCGGGGCAAGTATAATACGTGGGAATTCGCCATGACCGGCATATAAAGCTAACTGCAAATCTGCCTGCTCAGTCCTGGTAGGCAACCCGGTAGAGGGCCCGGGACGTTGAGCTAAATGAATCACCAGGGGGCTTTCCAGCATACCAGCCAGACTCAGCCCTTCGGTCATCAGGGAAAAACCGCCCCCGGAGGTAGTGACCATAGCCCTTGCTCCGGTATACCAGGCACCTAATGCCATATTAATAGCACTGATTTCATCTTCGGTCTGTTCTGCAATAATATGGAAATCATCGGCATATTGAGCTAAAAACACTAAAACGCCAGTGGAAGGCGACATGGGATAAGAGGAGATAAAATTGCAGCCGCCGGCTATTGCTCCTAAGCCAACTGCCTCTGCCCCATTAAGCAGTAGATTGTTTTTTAACTTAGCTGAACTTTTTAAAATGGAAAAACGTTTACTATCTATCAGATTCTCTTTTAACAATCTCTTAGCCTCCTGAAATCCCTTTTCAAGGGCTAGGATATTATCTGAAACAAACTCTGCTTTGTTTTTCTGGAGAAAATAATCCTTTAAATAGTGTCTGCCAACCCTGATATCCCCGTTCAGTAATCCTAATAACAGCCCTACAGCTATTGTATTAGCATAGATTGGTTGACCTATTTCCTCAGCCATCTTCAGAAAGGAAACATGGATTATCTTTTTATCAGTAACTAAGTTTTCCTGATCTCCAATAATAATGGTATTTCTATCAAGACGTGTAGAAACATGATTTATGGCTTCTTTATCCAGGGGTATCAAGACATCCATACGGGAAATGGGAGCTCTGGCCGGTTTATCTGATACCAGTATCTGGGTGGAATTACTCCCTCCTCTCACCCGGGACATATATTCCTTGGTAGCAAAAACATAATATCCGGACAGTTTTAATATTTTGGTTAGCAATTGTTCTACTGTTTGAATTCCCTGGCCTGCTTCACCACAAAGTACAATAGAGATTTCTCTTTCCATCACTTTCTCCTCTCTATATTTTAAAAGGATTTTATTTATTTAGTAAATTAAAAACCCCGGGAAGAGATTGATGCCATTTTCATTAATTGGTAGTATCGGTATTTTTGGCTGGTGGGATTACCGGTTTTTTATAAGGTACAGGAATATACTGTACCGAGGGTCTCATCCCTGGTCTTTGAGGGTAAAGGTCCATCAATTCATAGATTTCTTTGGGCATATCTGTAGAGACACATAAACCCAATTCTTTAGCCTCTTCAAACTTGATGGGATAGTCATGGGTCCATCTACCTTCGGTAAGAATTCTAGCTATATTTTCCGCTTTCTCTTCGCTACATTTATTTTCAGTAAGCAGTCTTTTTAAAAAGTCATAGACCTGGGTAATGGCTTTGCGCGCTATATCAGCCTGTATTATGGTTTCATCATCAATTTTATTCCTATCTTTATCTCTCAATACATTAAGGATAGAAATAGCCGGATACTGCCCTATCTGAGGATCAACCGGACCTAAAACGGCATTTTCATCCATAATTATTTCATCAGCTGCTAAAGAAAGCATGGTCCCCCCACTCATGGCATAATGGGGAACAAATACGGTCACCTTTGCTTTGTGACGTATTAAGGCATTGGCAATTTGCTCAGTAGCCAGCACCAGCCCACCTGGTGTATGCAAGATAATATCAATCGGTACATTATCATCAGTCAACCTGATAGCCCTCAAAACAGCCTCAGAATCTTCTATACTGATATAGCGGACTAAGGGTATTCCCAATATACTCATAGTCTCCTGTCGGTGAATCATAGAAATAACCCGGGACCCCCTATTTTTTTCCAGGCGATGGATAAGATTGATACGGGTTGATTCCAGAGTTTTTTGCTTGAACCAGGGCGAAAGCATTGAAAATATGAAAAAAACCCAGAAAAACATACTAAGATACTCCATAACTAATTACACCTCCCCTTAATATTTATTTTTTATTTGAAAAGAAAGAATATACTTTATGCTTTAAAAATTCTCCTCTTTTAACTGGAAAAAGGCTTGCGGGTGTTCACAGGCTGGACATTTTTGAGGCGCTGTTTTACTTTCCAGTATATAGCCACAGTTGCGGCACTGCCAGGCTACCTTTTTATCCTTACTAAAAACAGTACCATTCTTTAAATTTTCCAGTAATTTCCGATATCGGGCCTCATGGTGCCACTCTACTTGGGCTATTTCTTCAAATTGCAGGGCAATCTTCTCAAATCCCTCTTTTCGGGCTGTCTCAGCTGCTTCTTTATAGAGAGTCCCCCATTCCATTAATTCTCCTTCTGCAGCAGCCTTTAAGTTCTGTGCAGTATCGCCAATTATACCAGCTGGGTAACTTGCTTGAATCTCCACCTCTCCGCCTTCCAAAAGTTTAAAAAATCTTTTAGCATGTTCTTTCTCATTATCTGCTGTTTCCAGAAAAATGGCTGCAATCTGCTCATACCCTTCCTTTTTTGCTACACTGGCAAAATAGGTATATCTGTTACGGGCCTGTGATTCACCGGCAAAGGCTGCCATTAAATTTTTTTCTGTTAAAGTGCCTTTCAATTTACTCATCTTATTTCTCCTCATACCACATTTACTAAATTAAGCTTTTAAATAGCTATCTTTTGTTTTTTGGTTAAAAATTGTTTGTTTAGACTGCCTGAACTTCCTTTATCTCTGGTATATCCTTTTTTAAAGATTTTTCGATTCCCATCTTTAAAGTTAGTTGGCTCATTGGGCAGCCCCGACAGGCACCGGTCAATTTTACTTTAACAATACCATCATCGGTAACATCCACTAACTCTACATCTCCTCCATCCATCTGCAGGGATGGTCTGATTTTTTCTAATGCTTTTTCTACCTTTTCTCTCATAATATTTTTCTCCTTTTAATTTTTTATCAATCTGAAAATTCTATCTAATAATCAATAATCCTATTAAGTATTTCCTTTAGATTTTCGGACTTCCTCTGCTAATTTTTCACCAAGTAAGATACACTTTTCTAAAATCTCTTCATCAAAACGGGCTCCGCTGGTCACACTACCAATAACCTTAAACCTGAAAGCCATGCTGATTTTCTTTAAACTAGCCAGGGCTGGTTCTCCCCCGGTACCTCCTGAAGTAAAAAGGACACAGGGAAGATTGGCAGTTAGACTACCTCTTATCTTACTTTGCAGAGGATAAAAGGTACGGTCAAAGAAATCCTTTACTGTACCTGCCATATAGTCAAAATAATCAGGGGTACCTACGGCAATTCCTGAGGCAGCTTTTAAGTCCTCCAGACTTGCCTCTTCAGCTTTTCTGAGTAACACTTCAAAACCATTGGTTTTTTCAACCCCTTCTTTGATAGCAAAAGCCATCCTCTCAACCACACCGCTTTGCGAATAATAAACAATCAAAATTTTGTTCAATTGGAACCCCCCCCTTATTGCCTTAATTATTTTTCTGCTGTACTAAATTTTATCGTTTATTCCAAATTCTATAAAAACCTACCACAGTAAAAATTATTAAGAAAATGAACAATCAGAATCCTTGAGAATTTCCCTGGCTTTTCTCAAATCCTCTTCTAAAACTAAAATCCTGACCTCAGCCAATCCATCAACCACAAGGGGATAGACTGATCTGGTAACATCTGATTGTAAGATACATTTTATACCATAACTATCCAGTAGACTCTGTATAGGAAGAGCATCTATCTCAGTCGGAACTACACATAACAGGACGATCTTTGAATCACGAAAATCTTTATCATTATTTTCCATTATTCTTTAACCTTCTCGACTTAAAAGAGAGTATATTACCATATTTGATTTTCTGGTAACAGAAAAATCTTACAGTAAATCAATTAAAAATTTATTGGCATACCGGAAAACTATTATAACTTTTCCTATCATTATTTTACAATATTTGGACTTTTGAGCAAAACAATTTAATATTCGATGCCCAGTCTGGCTTGAATGCCTTTCTGAAAAGGATGTTTTACCTCCTGCATCTCGGTAACCAGGTCAGCAAGGTTAACTAATTCAGCAGGGGCATTTCTGCCGGTAATTATTATTTCAACTGCCTCTGGTTTTTTCTTTAAAAAATCTACCACCTCTTCCAATTTTAATAACTCAAAGTCAAGCACTACATTAAGCTCATCAAAGATAACTATATCGAACTGCCCGCTTAAAGCGCCCTCTGTTCCCTCAGCAAAGGCCTTTTTAGCTTCCTTATAATCTATTTCTTTTGCTTTCCCTTTATAGACAAAATCTTTGGTCCCAAAGGTTTTAATGGTTATCCCGGGAATCAGTTTAATAGAATGTAATTCACCATAATCCCATTTTTTCATAAATTGAACTATTAACACCTTTTTATCTCTGCCGGCAGCTCTCAATGCCAATCCTAATGCTGCAGTGGTTTTCCCTTTGCCATTACCGGTATAAATCTGAATCAGACCTTTCATTAAACTTACTCCTCAAAAAAAATATACTTATTCTAAACCTATTTTTCTGTTTATGTTTTTTAAAAATTATTTTTAAATTTGAATTTTTATTATATTTCGTTTATAATAACATAAAAGCTACCAGAATATAAAGTAGCTAATTGTTCTTATCTATTATATTTGTATTGAGCTGATATTAGACTAACAAAAAGTAAAAAAATAATTAGTTAAAAATCTTTTAAAACTGAATAAAGAAAGTGTTTCAGGAAATTATTATTTTACCTGATCAGACCATTCTACCAGGTGAAGGGAAGTGTGGTGCAAATCCACCGCAAGCCCGTTACTGTAAAAGGTACCGAACGCTGCTTGATGCCACTGGGAGGCAAACTCCCGGGAAGGCGCAGTAATTAGACAGCCTTAAGCCAGGAGACCTGCCTGTTAGAAGTTTGTTGCACTCTTTCGAGGACAAAGGGTGTATTCTTTGTTTTTATAAATGGGTTTTTATCTTTAATAACATAGAAGGTGGTAATTTGAAATGGTTCACCAAAAAACAATGAGTGCTGTGGTATCTCTATTATTGTTTATCTTTCTTACCTCTCCAATATTATGCTGGGCTAACACCAATGCAGGGGATGATTTATTTCCAGTTATACTTACCGATGACCTTGGTATTAAGATTACCATAACAAAAAAACCGGAGCGAATTGTATCTACTGCCCCCAATAATACTGAAATAATCTTTGCCTTAGGGCTGGAAGATAAATTAGTGGGCAGAACTGATTTTTGTAACTACCCTCCCGGGGTAGAAAAGATAGAATCGATAGGTATGTTGTCACCTTTAAATTTAGAGAAGATTGTTTCTTTAGAGCCTGACCTGATCCTCACTTTTGGAGGTTTGCAAGCAAAGGATATTATCAGACTTAGAGAGCTGGGCTATAAAGTCCTGGCTCTGGATGCAGAGACATTATCTGAAATGCTAAATAATATTGAAATAATTGCAACTGCCTGCGGGGTACCTGAGAAAGGAAAAGAACTAATTACCAATTTGAAAGAGAGAATAGACTTTATCGCTACCTCAAGTGCTGATATACCAGCATCTCAGAGATTGAAGGTCTTTACCGGCTCAAGCTATGAGGCGATCTGGAGCCCAGGCAAAGATACCTTATTTGATGATTTAATCACCTTAGCCGGTGGTCAAAATATTGTAGGAAACCAGAAAGGATGGGTAACTATTAGCTCCGAACAAGTGGCTTTAGCTGAACCGGATGTCATCATTATCACCAGTGGAATTATGAATCCTGAAGAGATTGATAAAATGAAAGATGATGTCATAAGACATCCGGGATGGTCTCAGATACCAGCAATTAAAAAAAACCATATATTTGCAGCTAATGAAGACCTTTTTTACCGGGCTGGCCCCCGTCTGGTAGAGGGATTGGAATTACTCTATGAGATCTTTAGTGGAATTAAAGAATAACAATAACCTATATGGATATACCAATTGGAGGTACAAAGCCCTCCTTATCCTGATCATCGGATTTTTTGCCATTTTGATAGTTGGATTCATAGGTCTTAATTTTGGTACTATTATTATTCAACCTGAAAAGATATGGTCTATTATCTGGCAGCACCAAACGGATAACAGTTTGGGACTTATTATCTGGGAGTTGAGGCTACCAAGATTAATTATGGCAATGCTCGCAGGAATGACTCTGGCCAGTGTGGGAGGAAGTTTCCAGGGTATGCTAAGAAACCCCCTTGCTGACCCTTATATTTTAGGTGTATCGGCAGGAGCCGCTTTAGGAGCCTGCTTGGCAATTGCCCTGCAATATACCTTAAAACTGTATCTTATTCCTTATTTGCCGTTTTTTTCTCTTCTGGGTGCATTAATTTCCATAGCCTTAGTATACCTGTTATCACAAAAGCAAACTCGTTTATCTGTATCTGACCTGTTGTTAGCCGGTGTTGCCATTAATTTCTTTTTTTCTGCCATAATAACTTTGCTGCTGGCAACATCAAAACAGGGAACTCACACTATGTTATTCTGGCTGATGGGGGATCTTTCAACAGCCAATTGGCAGAAGATATCCTGGGTTATTTTACCGGTTTTTTTAGGCACCCTTCTCTTAACCTCCTCATCGCTCGAGTTAAATGCTATGGCTTTAGGGGAAGAAGAGGCGTTACACTTAGGTGTTCAGACCGAAAAATTTAGAATGAAAATTTTCTTAATCGGGTCTCTTATGATTGCCTTAATAGTCTCTTTTACTGGTTTAATAGGCTTTGTGGGATTGGTAATTCCTCATATTGCCCGTCTACTGGTTGGACCTGATCACCGTATTATGTTGCCTGTTTCGGCTTTAGCCGGCTCTGTCTTTCTAATAATATGCGATACTATTGCACGTAGCCTGATTGCCCCCATTGAGATACCCATTGGAGCAATTACGGCAATTTTAGGCGCACCGTTTTTTATTCACCTGCTTAAAAGGAGGAACAATATTAATGAGTAGCAATGAATCTATTATCTCTTTGGAAGGAGTTAGCTTCAACTATAATCAGCATCCTGTATTGCAGGATATAAATCTATCTATCCTGCCAGGACAATTTATTGGTATTATTGGCCCCAATGGCTCTGGAAAAACAACATTGTTAAAATTGATATCTGGCATACTTTCTCCAAAACAAGGTAAAATAAAAATATTTAACGAAGATATTGATACCATTTCCAGAAAAAAAATTGCTAAAATGATTTCCCTGGTGCCACAGGATTCTTTTATCTCCTACAACTATAAAGTAAAAGAAGTGGTCTTTATGGGAAGAATTCCTTTTATCAATCAATGGAGGGGTGAGACGGCTCTCGATTATCAAATTTCCCGCGAAGCAATGGAGAAAACAGACTCCCTCTGTTATGCTGAAAAGGGAATTCACCAGATTAGTGGCGGTGAAGCTCAGAGAGTATATATTGCCAGGGCTCTGGCACAATCACCTAAAATACTTATGCTGGATGAATTTACTTCCCACCTGGATTTAAGCTATAAGTATGAGATTGTTAAGATTCTGCAGGATTCCTTAAAGGAAAAAGTCCAGTGTATCATCTCAGTCTTTCACGACCTGAATTTAGCGAGCTACTGTTCTGATCAGCTCATACTACTGAATGAAGGAATAATTGAAGAGATAGGCACTCCACAGGAAGTTATCAATGAGTATAATCTGAAAAAAGTTTATCGTGCCAAAAACCATATCGTACAACACCCTGAGCTTGCCATCCCCCAGGTCATTATGTAGCTGTCTGCTTAAAAAAATCTCTTATTACCTACGAGATAAAGAATCTCGCTCAATTATTGTTATTTACCTGTTTTCCAGATATACTTTGTTTAGTTATTGCCAATAATAAAAATAGTTTTCCAGAGAAAAAACATATTTAAATTAACTATTTTAATTAAAAGGATGGAGACAGAGTTGTACTGGTATCTTTATAAGAGTGATGATAGTAAATTCCCCTATACCATTTTTTTAGAAGAAAAACCTGGTCTATTTTTGATTCTAAGGGTACAGGCTAAATGGCCTGGTCCCGGGAAGAAGATCTTCTGTATCTCAGAGGGATTCCTAACTAAAGAAGAACTACCAGAGGAACAACCTTTAGAAACATGTCCCCTTATTTTAGCTAAAAGATG
>JAKPKS010000223.1 GCA_029553585.1 Candidatus Atribacteria bacterium
GGTGCATAAAATATGCCCTGTCTGACTAAGGCTAAAATCAAGGCAGGTTTCCCTTTTCCCAGTGCCTGGAAACTGACTCTAATTAAAAACTGTATACCAGCAAAGGGTAGAGAAATCATCATAGCCCTCATAATCTGAGTACCATAATAAATCACCTGCTCGTTGTTGATGAAGATTTGAATCATTTTTCCGGAAACAAAATAGAAAAACACTACAAAAAAAACAGAGATGCCGGTTGCGATAATTACCGCGGTTTTAATAACATTATAAAGCCGTTTGATATTTCGGGCACCATAACTATAGCCAATCAAAGGTTGCGTTCCATCTGATAACCCGATTAAAGTCATAATACACATAGAAAAAATACGCTGCACCACGCCATAGCCTGCAACTATCAAATCACTATAACCAGCAGCAACAAAATTACCCATAGTTTGAGCTAAACTAATCATTAAGTTGTGTATAGAAGCCGGGACACCTACCCTTAAAATCTCTTGATAAATTCCTTTCCCGGGAGAAAAATATTTCCAGTTGAGAGATACCAGGCTTTTCTTTCTAGAATAAAAACCAAAAATATAGTAAAGCGAGGCCACTACCTGACCAATAAGGGTTGCTATGGCGGCTCCTTTAACCCCATACCCTAAGGTTATTATGAAGATGGGGTCTAAAATTATATTTAATCCCGTGCCAATAAACATGCCAAACATCGATACCTTGGCAGCACCTTCGGAGCGAAGCAGTTGGGTAAACATAAAATTGGTCATAATAATCAGGCTACCGGAAAATATTACTGATAGATATTCATAGGCATATTTATGTGTTTCCGGGGTAACCCCAATTAAGGTCAGGATGGGAGAAATAAATATTAAGCTTACGATAGTAATAAATATTGCTGCAACTATACAGGTATAAAAAGCGGTGGAACTGGTTTTCTTAGCCATTGAATAATTTTTTTCACCTAATAATCGAGAAATATATGAGGCAGCTCCAAAACCAAATATACCGCTAAAAGCCATTAAGAACATATAGATAGGGAAGGCAACCGATACCGCTGCTACCTTAAATGGGTCATTTAAACGACCTACAAAAAATGTATCGGTAAGATTATAAAATACCTGTACCCACATTGCTAAAATAGTGGGAACAGACAAGCTCCAAATTGCCTTCAGGGGGGCTTCATCTCTTAATATTTTTATTCTTTTTTCATCCATCACTTATTCCTCGTCTCTTTTTCTGAAATAATAAAATTTACCAATATATAATAAATATTTTATAGTCAATTCTCAAAATTTGTATTAAGGAGAAAGATAGTATACTTAGCAACTACTAAAGAGAGGCTATCAATGCTTGATTTTTTTCTTAATTTTGAGCAGGAAGACAGTAAGAGCACTAATTTCCTGTCGAGAAAAATCTTGCAAGAGATAAGCTTCTGTTTCAGCAATATTCTGCAGGCAAATATCCTTAATTTTTATTCCTTTTTCAGTAAGTCTGATAATTCTATGTCGAGAATCCTCCGGATCAGCTTCCTGAATAATAAGCCCTTTTATTGTTAAAATCCGTATTAACTTGGTTAGGGAAGAGGGTTTGATCTCTAGAAATTCATGAATCATCTTTTGGTTTATCTTTTCCTCATTATGTTTCCATAAATAATCTAATACTCTGAACTGAGAAATAGTCAGGTTATCATCACTTAATTTTTTATCCAGTCTCATTTTCAGATGATGTCCAATTCCCATAATAAGTCTGGGAATACCTGGATTTTGTTTCATTTCTACCATTATAGGCCTTAACACTCGAGGGTTTTGCTCCTTAAATCAGTATTTAGATTTAGTTGTATATTTTTAATACTGATTTAAAATGTTTTAAAGTAAAGCTTAACTAACACTCAGGTTTCACTTTTATGTCAGATTAATGAATGGGGTTTATCCCCCGCCCACAGCGAGGGGGAAGTGCCGTGGCAATCTCACCCATTTCTATTAACATAAAATGAGAATCCATTAAATATTTAGCCAGCTAAACATATTATAAAACTGATTATTTATTTGTCAACCCAGGTTGACAACTTATTTATAAAAATTTAAGATTTTTTTTAAGTATTCTTAAAAGTTATCCGTTATACTAACAAGGTAAATAGCATAGCAGTAACCTGACAGGTGAATAAACAGAACAAATTATTGCAATAGATAAATTCTGTGGAGGGGGTTTTATTATGAAAAATAAATGGTTTATAAGCGGGAGTCTCATCCTTCTCACAATAGCTGTCTTTGGCAGCACAGTTTCAGGGCAGGAGGAAATTACCCTGACTATCTCTGAAATGATTAGCCGAGCTATCAACCACAATCTGAGTTTTCAAAAAGCAGTCTTGCAGTTAGAAAACACAGACCTTGATATACAGGGATTGGAAGCAGAAAACCTGCTTACCCAATCGCAAATGCTAAGCCAGCAGAAAGAAATTAATATCCTACAGCAAAAGGCAACTTTTCAGAGCCAGAAAGACCAGTTGATTATAGAGACAGTAGATAATTATTTTCGATTGCTACTGGCTGAGAAAGACATTATCCGTAAAGAGAAGAATGTAGAGCTGGAAAGAGTGGTATTAAAAGAAGTAGAGGCACAGGTGGCTGCCGGCTACAGCGTAGATCTGGATCTATTGCAACAGGGCAATGTCTATTATGACTCTTTATTCTCCTTTGAAAAAGCAAAATTGGATTATGAACAATTACTGATTGAAGTAAAAAATAAATTGGGTATCGATTCAGAAGTTAAAATATTAGTAAAACCGGCTGCTACACCACAGTTTGTGGAGATAGAACAGGATGTTGCCCTGGCTACAGTCCGGGAAAACAGCTTGAATCTAAAGAGTAAAATAAAAGAGATAGAATTAGCAGAGCGAAAGCTCGAGAAAGCGCAAATTGACGGGGAATCGTTTTTAAATATTTCAAAACAAGAAAATAATCTGAAAATAGTCAAGATGGAAAAGACACTTCTTGAGCAGGATCTGGATTTTCAAACAGCAACCCAGTGGCAGAATCTTAAACAGAGCAAAAATAATTGTATCTTAAATGAACAGAGTCTGGAACAGATGAAGGAAAATGAATCAAATATCAAAAAACAGGTACAGGCTGGTTTGCGAACCTCAGATGAATTACTCTCAGCAGCCCTGGGTGTTCTGGATGCAGAATATCGTCTGATAACCTCAGTTAGGCAATGCTATCAGTCTTATTTAGACTTACAGAAAATGATGGGAATGCTGGAAGAAGGAGAGATAAAATAATGAGATATTATTATATAAATAGAAAAGACATTATAGCAAGAATTGCCTGTTTTCTGCTGAGCTTGCTACTGCTATCCTGTTCGGGCATCCTTTATGCACAGGAAATCAGTCCAGAAGAAGCCCTCCAGTGGGGTATACAGCATAATTACGATTTACAGAATCTACGTTATAGTATAGACGATATTAAACGCAACTTAGAAATAATAGATGCTGGCAATGCTTTCCAGGTTGATTTAGATATAACACCCATCTGGAGTTTAGGGGGAAAAGGCGATCAGAATCCTATTGAAATGGAGAAAAATAGATTTGCCCCTGAAACAGAGCTTTCTCTGTCTGCCAAAAAGCAATTAGCTCCCGATTTAAGCCTGACCAGCAAGGTGACCTGGCAATCGGAAAATATAGCCCAATCTTTTCCGGAAAACATTACTAAAGAGGTTAAAGGAAATATCAGGGTAGATAAAAAGCTTTACCCAGCTACCTGGAGTGAACAGGAAAAGCAGGTTTACGCTTTAGAGAATAGTTTAGAGATGAAATTAGCTGAATTAAGATGGAAAGAGGTAGAAAAGCAGATTGAATTTATCCAGAAATATTTAGCTATAGTTCGTTTACAAAAACAGCTTGAAACTCAAGCTAAGCGCTTAGGTTTAGCAGAAGAAGATCTGGCCAGGGTAAGAGCCCAAATTGAGATAGGTGAGGGTGGTTATCAGCGGGAGGCAGAGGCAGCTATAGCCCTGGAAGAGGTAAAAAACAAGGTATTAAGCGCAACTCAGGAACTCTCACAGGCGGAGCAGCAATGGTTTCTGCAGCTTGGTTTACCGGCTGGGATTACAGTGAGCTTTGTTCAGCAAGACAATTTCTTAAAGATATTGCTTGAGCAGATGGATGATTTGCCTCTTTCCACTCAGTCACATGAAAAGTTAATAGAACAAGCCCTGCAGGAAAATTATCAGATAAAAAATAATTTATTGGAAAAAGAAGAATTGCTGAAAGAACTGCAATGGACTAAAGATGCTGGCAAACCAGCTCTAAATTTATCGGGCGGTTATTCCTATCCGGATGATGATTGGTTTATAATGTTTGATTTTTCGGTCAATTTAGCCGATGGGGGAGTACAGAGACTCAAAGAACAACAGAAAGAAGATGGTATCAGGCGCAAAGAGATAAGTATGGATTATTTGAAAGAAACTTTAAAGCTGGAAGCCGAACAACTGCTCAACCAGGATTACTATAACCAGCTTTTGCTGCAAACCCAGCAATTAGCCTTAGCAAAGGAACTGGATAAAGTTACAATAATAGAGCAACAATATCAAAAAGGTGCTATTAGCCAGACACAAAGGGATAACAGTCTTTTAGCTCTGGAAGAAAAAGAATTAAGTGTAAGACAGGCTCAAGACCAATGGTTGGTTGATCGGCTCAAATTAGCCCATTTTATTGGTTACCTGCCGAAGGGAGTGTAAGAGAAAAGAGATGACAAAGAAAAAATATTTACTCTGGATTTTAATTATAGTAATAATAGGTGTTTCCCTCTATCTACTCCGGGATAACTTACCGATATCAATACCAATACCTGGTTTTTTCCGGGCTCTGGATGAGAACGGTGCCAATAAAATTGACCCAAATGCCGTTATCCAGGTGAGAAGGGGCAGTATCAAAAAGACTGTTTCCACCAATGGCTATATAAAGCCGGTCAATGAAGTATATCTCAGCTTTGCTACAACCGGAACGGCAGGTGGCACAGTAGAGAAGATAATGATAAAAAGAGGAGAGATGGTTGAGAAGGGACAGGAATTAGTAAAGCTGGAAGACAAGCAGGAGCATCTCAATTACCTAAAGACAAAAAATGAGTATGAGTTAGCTAAGATTACCGGCTCACCTACCCAGGTTGAAGAGAAAGAATTGACTATGGAAGTTGCGCGGGATAGGTATGAATCCAAAACTCTGCGAGCCCCCTTTACCGGAAAGATAGTGGATATCTTTGTGGAGGAAGGGGACTTTATCGAAGGAACACACGATGTGGTCTATCTTATCGATGATTCTGCTTATGAGGTGACTGCCTCTATCAGTGAAGTAGATTGTTTAGAGGTAGAGGTTGGCCAAAAAGTAGAGATTAATCTCGATATTATGAAAGATCAGGTTTTCCATGGCACAGTAACAGAGGTTGCCGAGTATGCCAGAATGGAAGGAGGGGTGGTTACTGTACCAGTTACGCTAAGAATGAATGAAGTGTCTGCTTTTTTCAAACCGGGGTTCTCTGCTACCGCAGAAATAATTGTAAAATTGGCTGACAATGCACTATTAGTGCCCATAACCGCTCTTTCCACAGGTGGTAATGGTAGTGTTGTCCTAAAGGTAGATGGGGATAATGCCAGTCCTGTTCCGGTACAAACCGGGATTACAGATGGATTTTATCAAGAGATAACCGGAGGTTTGCAGGAAGGTAGCTATATCATTGTCAATAACTATCAGATGAACAATAATTCCCAATCCAGGAGAGGAGGATTCGGAGGAATAGGTGGAGCAGGACCCATTCCTATGTTCAGATAGCTTAGTCAGTTTAGATAGAGAAAGTGAATAAATAAATCAGAATCAGAATATGAATACAATAATGAAGGTAGAACAATTAAAAAAAATATACCATTTGGGGAAAGTTGATGTGGAGGCTTTGCGGGGAGTCTCCTTTGAGGTAGAAGAGGGAGAATTTGTCTCTATTATGGGACCATCCGGCTCAGGGAAATCTACCCTTATGCATATTATTGGCTGTCTTGATTATCCCAGCGAAGGCAAATACTACCTTGATGGTCAGGATATCACTAAATTAAACGACCATCAGCTAGCCCTCGTCCGCAATAAAAAGATCGGATTTATCTTTCAGCAGTTTAACCTCCTGCCACGGGCTACCAATCTTAGAAATGTAGAGATACCTCTGGTATATGCAGGTGTATCAGTCACAGAAAGAACAAAACTATCCCTCAAGGCATTACAGGAGGTAGGATTGGGCGAACGGGCAGATCATAAACCTAACGAGATATCTGGTGGTGAAAAACAAAGAGTAGCCATCGCCCGGGCGCTGGTCAATAATCCTTCCATCATCTTAGCAGATGAGCCAACCGGGAATCTTGATACCAAGACCGGTTATGAGATTATGAAGATATTTCAAAATCTGAATGAAAGAGGAAATACCATAATTCTGGTTACCCATGAAGAAGAAATAGCTCGGTATAGCAGCAGAATTATCCACATAAGAGATGGTTTAGTCAATAAAATAGAGGTAGTAGAGTAATATGATTTTTCAGGGATTACAAATTGCATTAGAGAGTTTATGGGCTAATAAGATGCGTAGCTTCTTATCTATGCTGGGCATCGTTATTGGTGTAGGTGCGGTCATTGCCATTGTCTCTGTAGGGACAGGCTCTACCCGGCAGGTTACTGCCCGTATAGCTGATTTAGGTTCAAATATGATTACCGTTTACCCTCGAGTGGTGAGAGGGGCGTTTGGAAGAGCGAGTTCGATAAACCCGCAACGAAAATTCACCTTGGAATTAGCCGAACACATCACGGAATTTTGTCCTTCTGTTAAATCTGTTACCCCGGTAAAGCAGGTTAGCGGAAGTTTGATAGCAGATGAAATAAGTGTTAATGCCGCTATAGTCGGCACTACTGGTGACTACACTGAAGTAAACAATTATGAGTTGGCACAGGGTATTTTTATTACTAAAGAAGACGATCAAGAAAGAAGACAGGTAGCTGTGCTTGGTTCTCAATTAGCAATTGATCTTTTTGAGAATGAAAATCCCATCGGGAAAACAATGAGAGTCAATTATGATGGCAGGATATTCCATTTCACGGTAATTGGGGTAATGAAAGAAAAGGGCGGATCAATGGCAGGCAATCTCGATGACAGAGTTTATATCCCCATATCTGTGGCAATGGACAGGATGACTACCCAGAAATACGTTGATTCCCTCATTGTTCAGGCATTTTCCTCAGAACGGGCTACCACAGCCGTGAAGGAAATAGAGTACTTCCTTATTAAATATCTGCAGGATGAAAAGGAAGAACAGTTTCGGATCACAAGCCAAGACGAGCTTTTAGAAACAGTCAGCTCTGTTACCAATACCATGAGCCTGATGTTGGGTGGTATTGCTGCCATCTCGCTTTTAGTAGGCGGAATAGGAATTATGAACATCATGCTGGTCTCCGTTACTGAACGAACACGCGAAATCGGTATACGCAAAGCCTTAGGTGCCAAAAAGAGGAATATACTGTTTCAGTTTTTGATGGAGTCATTGAGTTTGAGTAGTATGGGTGGCACCATAGGAATAGGCTTTGGCTGGGCAGTGGCTTATTCTCTCTCGCAATACGGTAAATGGCCTCTGGTAATCTCCACTATTTCAGTGATAGTAGCATTTGGATTTGCTCTGTTTATTGGTATATTTTTTGGCTTGTATCCTGCTATGAAGGCAGCTCAGATGAATCCGGTAGATGCTCTGAGGTATGAGTAGATAATGTGAGTTGGATAGTCGTGTTCTCGTCGCGAGTTTTGCATCTTGTGAAAAAAAACATAAAAAGAAATAAAAAAAAGATACGGGTTACATGGTATGAGACTGCCACGTCGCTTCGCTCCTCGCAGTGACCAAAAAAAGAAAGCATAGCGTATACGTTTAAATACAAATACAGAATAAAGAACAGATAAAGATGCGATCACACCCAATTATTATCACATTATTTTTCTTTCAATCTTCCTGGCAGACATATGCTTAAGGTGCACAAAGCGGGTCATTTGACAAATTACTTTGAAAAATATATCATTAAAGTAGAAGAATCAAGCAACTAAAAACCCATTTAAATTTACAATATTGTAAAATATTAAAACTTTAAAATAACTTAAAATCCTCTAAAATACTATAATCGTCCAGCTTTAAAGCAAAATAGAAGAGTAAAGTGACTCTGAGAAAGGAGGGAGTCCAAATGGCAATTAATTTTAAATTTGCCAAAAAATTTGCTGCTGAGCAGGTTCTCAAACAGACTTTTCATTATCTGGAGAAAGACCCTGAGAAAAATTTTATCAAAATACTTAACCTCGCCGATAAAATAGCCAGAACAGAAAAGCACCACAATGATATTGCCGCCATCAAAAAATCCTATGAAACCAATCCGGCAATTCGGGAGCTGGTACGGAAGATTACTAAAATTGCCCCCAGTTACAAGGAAGGCATGATAATGAACTTCTTTGTCAATTCCGGATTGATGGGAGTGGCAAGACAGCTGGAGGCAAAACAGGAATTGGGAGCCTGGGTCCCCTGGACTATCCTGATTGATCCCACCAGTGCCTGTAATTTAAGCTGTACCGGCTGCTGGGCTGGAAAATATAAAAAGAGCGATACACTAACCTTTAGCACTATCAACCGAATCATCACAGAAGCCAAAGAGTTAGGTATCTATTTCATAGTGCTCTCCGGCGGTGAACCTACCTTGTATCCTCAACTTTTTGATATTTTTAACTCACATCCTGATGTAGGTTTTATGATGTACACTAATGGCACTATGATTGACGATAAGATGGCAGATAAGATGGTGGAGGCGGGTAACATAAGTCCTGCCATCAGTTTGGAGGGATTCAGAGAATCAACCGATGCCCGTCGCGGAGCAGGTACTTATGAGCGAATTATGGCAGCAATGGATAGACTCAGGGAAAGGGGAGTCATCTTCGGTATCAGCCTTACTATCACCAAACAGAATGCAGATGAGCTCTTTGCGACTGATAGCTTCATAGACTATATGGTAACTAAAGGAGCTATCTACGGCTGGTCTTTCCACTACATACCTATAGGTAAGGATACTAATCTGGATATGATGATTACTCCCGAACAAAGGGCAATGCTTGCTTACCGTATTCCGGAAATGAGAACCACTAAACCCATCTTTCTGGTAGATTTCTGGAATGATGGCACCTATTCCGGCGGCTGTATTGCCGGCGGCAGAAGGTATTTCCATATCAATGCCAAAGGAGAGGTAGAGCCCTGTGCCTTCGTCCACTTTGCCGTGGATAATATCAAGAATAAAAGTTTAAAAGAAGCATTGCAAAATCCACTATTCAAATCGTTTCAAAAACGACAGCCCTTTAATGAAAACCTGATGGCACCCTGTCCCATCATCGATAACCCTCAAAAACTGAGAGATATAGTCGCCGAATCAGGAGCCTATCCCACTCACGATGGAGCAGAAACCGTCATAACCGGCCCAATAGCTAAATTCTTAGACCGGCTCTCATCTAACTGGCATAAAAAATCCAAACCTATCTTTGATGAGAGAATGAAGAACGGTCAGAAAGCAAAGCTGCCACTGGAAATAAGGGAAAGAGAACAAACAGGGGAAAAAACAGCATAAACAGCGGCAATTCCATAAAGCCAAAACTGCCAGACCAGATAAGACTTGATAAGAATAACCAAAATAAAAATAGCATAAGTTGTAAAGACTATAGTAAAACCGGAAAAAATATTTGCTTGAAATAACGATCTTAAACTGGTTTTAAGGCGTATCAGGGAACTATTTTAACTTTTTTCTTTACCCTAACACAATTAATTATTAACTCTTTATACTAACCTCCATTTTTTTCACATCTTTTTCTTTTGATTTTTAACCATCGATTAAATGCTATTAACCAACGATTCTACGGCTGCTTTATAATTCTTCTCCATTTAAAAATATATTTTTTACTGCGCAACCCTCCCAGAGCGGGTTGTGGCAGTCACATCCATTTCTACTTCTCTTGAACCTCCCCCGCTTTACTGGACAGTAAGATAAGACTATAATTTAAATTATTGGAGGTTCAAGTAATATGGAGAAAAAGAAAAGACAATATACCCAGGAATTCAAAAAAGAGGCAGTGGAGTATAGCCTATCCTCAGA